>NZ_JBCITM010000009.1:0-165874 GCF_039414295.1 Anoxynatronum sibiricum
GTTGGTATTAGTGGGACTTGGATACTTCTATTATACCACTTACAGGGGGTTCTCTATATGTTTTTCACGAATGTTTATTAGCGATTTTCAAGGTTTTTTTGCTTTCCCTTGGGTGGGAAAGTTGAGTAAAGTATTGTTGATCATTGATCTGTTATTGTCACTTTTCTCTTGCCAAACTTCACATATCTTGGCGTTCACGACGTACACGAAACGAAAAAATATCATTCCGCAGATAATCATAGGCATAAAATACTGGGACGTTACGTTCATCATAATGAATCTGCTTAAGAAGAATCACCGGCGTCGGATTTTTAAGTTGTAGCAGGCTCAGATGGGGATCTTCTCCTTCAGGTACCCTGATCTCGGTATCAGCCCGTACAATGAAAATGCCCAACTCTTCTTCAAGCATCGTAAACAGCGAACCCTCTAAGTGTTGACGCTTCTTCACTAAACAGCCTGCTTCGCTTTCGGCGTCCATGATGGTAACGGTAACCGCCACGGGTTCGCTATCGGCAGTTCTGACTCTTTCGATTACCACGACTTCGGCACCTTCAGACAGATTCAGTGCTTTCGCACATTCCGTGTCACTTTTGATCAGCCGTATGGTCTCTTTCATTTCACCTTCCCGAAGCCCTGCCCAACGAATCATAGATGTGAGACTTTGTAGTTTCTCCAAACTGCTGGGAATACTCTCCAGTGGTTTGATGATAAACGTGCCCACGCCATGCTTCACCAGGAGTTTTCCTTCCTGTTCCAGCAGTTTAACTGCCGCGCGAAAAGTCTCCCGGCTGACGTTGAACCGGCTGGCCATTTCATACTCTGAAGGCAGCCGCACTCCCACTTCCAGCTGTTTATCTTCAATCATGCGGTTGAGTTCGTCGCGAATTCGCAAATAACTTGGTTTCATAGTTTCCCCCCGAGCTTAATGCACTGCGCTTTTCAACCATTATAACAGATGAGCCCCGCTAAAAAGAAGAGGATAGCCATTAAAAACTGCTGTCCCTTTTTAAGAAACAGCAGTTTCGATGGTACTATGGGTAACAGTTTGCTTTCATTTTCTTCTTGAGGGTTTTTCTTTTTGATCCATAAAAAGGGAAGGCTGGGGCTGTTTGGTGTTGGCATACCCATGAATGGCTTTCTTTCCCTGCTGCACCTGGGTAATCTCTTTTTTTAAAGAGGCCATTTGCTTTTTCATGGTTTCACGGTTTTCGTCATCCACCTGCTGAATCGCCTTCAACAACTGCTGCACCTGGCCAACGGCACCCTGCAGCCCTTGCACCTGTTCCCGGGAAATTTCTCCCGCCGGAATCTCTTCCATGGAACTGATACCCAAATGCTCTTTCAAGCTTTGAAAAGCGGTGAGAAACAGGGCATCCACCTTGTCTGCCTGTTCCATGAGCCGTCCCCTTTCTGTCAAAAGAAGGGTGAAGGCTTCCAGGTCAAGATCTTCTGATGTGTTCAGAATTTCCTTTTGTTCCATGGTAAAACGCAGGAGATCTTTTAGGATCCCCTGCTTTTCATTTAGATACTGCGTCAGATTGTTCACCGTTTCATTGATGTCCATAACTTCCTCCTGAAAAAACCTATCCAAACATAGCTCCCATCTGAGCTCCCAGCCAGTTGCCCTGGCTATTCATTTCACTCATGGCTTTTTCCATGGCGGTGAACCGTTTCCAGTAGGCTTCCTCTTTACGGAACAAAACCTGCTCTTCCCGGGCAATACGGGTGTTAAGAGTACTGAGCTCTCTGTCTATCAAGCTGCGGGAACTGTTTTTAGTGACAAAGTCAATGAGCATATTCCCCTGAACTGACCGGTACAGGCTGGCATTTTCGCCGGTGCCTCCCCGTCTTACCAAATCTTTCATCCCGATGACTACCTCGTCATTGATTCGCTGGTACAGACCGCTGTTTTGTGAACGTTCCTTAGAATCGGTAGCGTCAGAGGTTTTAAAGATCAGATTCATCACACCGTCTGCATCAGCAGCAATGGCTTCCCTCAGTTTATCTTCATCTATTACCAAACGTCCTCCATCACGAAAATTGCCGGTGGTGATGCCAATTTGAGTGATTTGGTTGAAGGTGCCTGTGGTATTTTCAACCTTTTCATATAACAGGCTTCGCATGTTTTGAACCATACGTGTCAATGTTTCATCATTGCGCAACAGCCCACTTTTCGACTTTTCTTCCCATTTTTCAATGTCTTTTTCAGTCATGGAAAGCTTTTGCTCATCGGTGAGTGGTGCGTAGCTCTGATGATAAGCTTCGCCGGTTTTCCCGCCGATTAAATCCAGCATCTCATTGTACTGATCTACGAAACCCTTGATTTTGTCCACAATGCCATCCACATTGGTGCTGACATTGATGTTGATGGTGGCATACTCATCAGTAGTGCCCTCCACTAGAGTGGTTTCCTTTAAATTGAGATTAATGCCGTAAATGCTGATGTTATTGGTGTTTCGTTTCACATCCAGGCCATTAAACGTAATTTCAGCATCTTTTCCATTTTTCAGGCGGTTACCTTCTGCAAAGATGTCCGCACCTATGCCGCCGCCCCCAATATTAATCTTTTGACTGGCGCCTGTTGACCGGGTACTGAGCATCAAGCTGCCCACCTCACGGTCATAGGAAGCGCTGAGCCCCAGGGATTTGCCATCGGCATCTGTAGCACGGTTAATCTGGTTCACCAAAGCGAAGACACTTTCCCCCGCTCTTACTGTAAAATTTTTATCGTTAATTACCAGGTTATGGGTTTCTTCGCCACTCAGGTTAAAGGTGTAGCCGTCGGCCTTCAGCAGATCCTCACCGCCCACCTGAACATCTTTCAAGTTCAGGGAGTTGGTGCGCGCCACTTCCGCCAGCTGCTTCACCTGTACCTGGTGGGTTCCCTGCATGGCGTTGGCATTAGCCGTCGCCGTCACCGCTGTTGTATTGGATGACCGGGCACTCTTCACCCAGTTGAACTGCTCCACATTCGTTGCCCGAAACTGTCCTGTGTAGCTAACCTGTGTCAGGCCAAAGCTTTTTCGGGAGTCCAACAGGAAGTTGGCCAGATTTTTGGTCATGTCATGCAGACCTTCCTGACGCCACTGGGTGCGCTGCTCCTGCTGGAGATAGCGATCCACTTTCATGCGCTCCACCCGCATCATCTGATCAATCATTCCCTGCACATCAATACCGGACGCCAGTCCGCCTAATCGCATTGTCATTCTCAAACACTCCTTTCAGCCGGCAATTGCTGCCTTTTCTGTCATGTGCCCCGGATGCTATATCCATTTATCACTTGACCTGCCGTCGCATCGTTTATGCTTTTTCATCCACAATGATCCCGGCTACCTCCAACATATTGGCAACCACGTCCAACAACTTCTCCGGCGGAATCTCCCGAATCACTTGGTCACTGCTGCTGTCAATCACCTTTACCATCACTTTGTTCAGCCGATCATGTACCGAATATTCAAACCGACGGCTGAAGCTCTTAAAGCTTCTATTGGCCTTTTCGATGGCATTTTCCAGTTCTTTCAGATCAGTGAGACGCCCTTGCTCCTCCTGTTGCTTTTCCTTCATGGCAGCTGGTTGCACCGTTTCTGCCTGTCTGGGAAAATGCCCGGTTTCCATACCTGTCACTTCGACTTGCTGGCTTCCCTGCCGCAGAGCTGTTCTTTCAGCAGGCTGCATGCGCTCTACTGCTGCTCCATCAATTTTCATTCAGGCTCCCTCCTATACGTCATTCTCTAATGTAGTTATCGGTATTATTACCCAATGCTTTACCCTTTGCGCCTGTTTTCCACAGGTTTTTTCTTCAGGGCAACTTACTGCTTTTTCATTTTCCTCCGGTATGATACAATAAGTCCGGAATACGGCATGCTTCAAGCCACAGGAGGAATCATACATGAGTCACCGGGAAATTGAAAAATCTTATTTTCTGTTGAATGACCACTTACATGCTGTTGAAGAATTTGATCCTCATCAGGCCACCCGCTATCCTTCCGTATATGAAGTGATTCGAGTCATCGACGGTGTTCCTCTTTTCTGGGAGGCCCATTTGGATCGCATGCAACAGTCGCTGGCACTGGCCGGTGCCTCTTTTCAACTGAATCAGGAAAACCTCCGCCGCCAAATGGATCTGCTGATCCGAAAAAACCAGGTGTTAAACCATAATTTGAAGGTGGTGGTGAATCACTGGGACAACACATTGAGTCCTGATACCTATCTATTCTTCATCACTACCCGATACCCCAGCGACAAAGACCTGCATCAGGGAGTTTCCGTGATCCTGCACCCGGCAGAGCGAAAAAACCCCAATGCCAAAATCATTTCCACCAGCTTTCGGGCACCCATTCTGAAGGCCATGGAATCCACAGGCGCCTATGAAGCCCTGCTGGTGAATCAAGCTGATGAGGTCACCGAAGGCAGCCGCTCCAATTTTTTTGTCATCAAGCAAAATGTGTTTTATACACCGCCGGCAGCTCAGGTGCTTCAGGGAATTACCCGCCAGGTGGTGATGCAACTGGTGCACCGCCTGGGATACCAGATTCAGGAAACCACCATAACCCGCACCTTCTTACTGGAAAGTGAATCCCTTTTTCTTACCGGCACCTCTCCAGGTGTGCTGCCCATCCAAAAAGTGAATGGTCATTCTTTTTCTGTCACGCTGGAACCCCTTCAGAATCTGCAGGGACTTTATCACCATTTTGTACAAACCTATGTGGATATTCATCGTTCTTCCGCAGACTGAGTGTGAGGAAGATCAACAAAGACAACTGCCAAAGAGAACTTATTAATAGAACAAAGCATTGAAAAACAGGGAGGAACAATCATGAAAATGGGAATTGTGGGCTTGCCCACCACCGGAAAAACAACACTCTTTAACTTGTTGACAGGTCAAAATATTGAAACCAGCGGGTTTTCCACAGGAAAGGTGGAAGCCCATACTGGCATGGCCAGAATCCCCGATGAACGGATTGATTTTTTGGCCAGTCAATACCATCCTAAAAAAACCACTTATGCCACCGTTGAACTGGTGGATGTGCCCGGCCTGGTGAAAGGCGCCAGCACCGGCAAAGGTGTGGGTAACCAGTTTTTGGATGCTGTTCGAAAAGCCGACGCCCTCATCCATCTGGTGCGGGTCTTTGACAACCCCCAGGTGATGCACCCTGAAGGCAGCATCGACCCCCTGCGGGATGTGGAAACCATTGCCATGGAACTCTTGTTTTCCGATCTGGGTGTCATCGAAAACCGCATTGGCCGTATTGACGCCGGCAAGAAAATCACCAAAGAGCATCAGGCAGAAAAAGCCGTGCTGGAAAAATGCCAGGAAGCCCTTGAAAATGGCCAGCTTCTTCATGAAATGGAACTGGATGAAGAAGAACAGGAACTGCTGCGAAATTTCGGTTTTCTTTCAGAAAAGCCCATGATGCTGGTGGCCAACATTGATGAGTCTCAATTAACCAGCGGCGACTTTCCCATGAAAGCAGCCCTGGAAGAATACTGTGCTGACCACCGCTTGCCGCTGATTGTTCTCAGCGCCCAGGCAGAACAGGAGATCAGCCAGCTGGAGGCCGATGAACGGGATATGTTCATGGAAGAACTGCATATTCAGGAGCCGGGCATTCACCAGGTGGCGCGCACCGCCTATGATCTGCTGGGCCTCATTTCTTTTCTTACTGCCGGTGAAGATGAAGTGCGTGCCTGGCCCATAAGACGTGAGACAGTTGCCCGCCGCGCTGCCGGAAAAATTCATACCGATATCGAAAAGGGTTTTATCCGTGCTGAAGTCACTGCCTTTGCCGACTACCATGAGCACCCCAGCATGGTCAAACTGAAGGAACTGGGAAAAGTGCGCCTGGAAGGGAAGGAATATGTGGTGCAGGACGGAGATATCATGAATTTCCGGTTTAATGTGTAGTTTTTTCATTGATGTCGGTTACCAGATGTGCTGAACAGGAGGACAGTTGCCTCAGTTGTCATTCCACTGCGGACAAGTGTCCTCCAAAAAGAGGATTGCCGATTATCGAATCTTACGTTATAATGATACCGAACAGTCTGTCATTTTTACGATTCGTGGAAGCTTGCCACAAAATTGGTAACAGGCTTGATTTTTTTCAGAAAGGTTTTCACAGTTTCAATCACCCGGATAAAAACAGACCGCATGCTGAACACCGGCATCGCATAAGTATTCTATTTTCTGAATACTTATAGGTTTGTTCTTTTTTTACCCTAAATTCTGTTTGGTTTTTGTTTAGGGTGGTCTCTGGTTAAAGTTTGTATTTGGGGGTATTGTTTTCTCATAAACTCATCCACCTGATTTAAGCACGCTGAGGCAGCTGCTTCAACGTGTTTGAATAAAAAAGAAGAGAAGGGAGATTTATCATGAACCAAAAGAAAAAGTACATTTTGCTAAGCCTTATGTTGGTACTGGCCCTGATGGTCACTGCATGCGGCGGCAGCGAACCCGCTCCGGCACCTGCAGAACCCAGCGAGCCCGGCGCAGAGACGCCAGTTGTGGAAGCACCACAGACCGACGAGACCCTCATTGTTGCACAGGGGGCTGACCCAGTTTCTCTTGATCCCCACGCCACCAACGACCAACCTTCATCCCGGGTGATGGCACAAATTTATGAGCGCCTCATCGTCCAAAATGAAGAAATGGAACTGGAACCCGGCCTGGCCGAATCATGGGAAGTGATTGATGAAAGAACTTACGAATTCAAACTGAAGCAGGGCGTTCTTTTCCACAATGGTGAAGAATTCAAAGCCAGTGACGTGGAGTTCACACTGCTGCGGGCTCTTGAATCTTCCCATATCGGGCACATCGTGGGTCAAATTGACCCCGAAGGCATTGAAATTGTTGACGATTACACCATTCGCATTTCTACCAAAGAGCCTTTTGGTCCCATTCTGGCCCATCTGGCCCACACCGCTTCCAGCATTCTGAATGAGAAAGCTGTTACCGAAGGCGGCGAAGACTACGGTCAAAACCCCGTGGGAACCGGCCCTTTCAAATATGACAGCTGGACCACCGGTGACCGTGTTGAGCTGGTGCGTTACGATGAGTACCACGGCACACCTGCCAAAGTGGCTCGTGTCATCGTCAGAAATGTGCCTGAAAATGCCAACCGCGCCATTGAAGTGGAAACCGGCGGTGCTCATATCGCTTATGAAATCGCTCCCAATGATGTGAGCCGCATTGAAGGCAACTCCGATCTGAAAATGATCCGCACCCCCAACTTCTCCACCACCTATGTTGGCTTTAATGCCGCCAAAGCACCCTTTGATGATGTGCGTGTACGCCAGGCCATCAACTACGCGGTGAACATGGATGCCATTGTTAACGCCGTTTACATGGGCACTGGTGCCCCCTCCAGAGGTCCTTTGGGTCCCAACGTGTGGGCTTCCAACCAAAATCTGGAACCCTATGGATATGATCTTGAAAAAGCCAAAGAACTGATGGCAGAAGCCGGCTATGCCGATGGCTTCTCCACCACCATTTGGACCAATGAAAACCAGCAACGTATCGACATTGCCGAAATCCTTCAGAACCAGCTGCGTGAAATCGGCATCAGTGCCGACGCCCAAGTGCTGGAGTGGGGTGCTTACCTGGACGGCACCGCTGCCGGTGAACATCAAATGTTCATTCTGGGCTGGGTAACCGTTACAGGCGACCCTGACTATGGTCTGTATGCCCTGTTCCACAGCAGCCAGCATGGCGAAGCCGGCAACCGTACGTTCTACACCAACCCCCGGGTTGACGAATTGCTGGATATCGGTAAGGTGTCCACCGATACCGATGAGCGTGAAGCTGCTTACTTGGAAGCTCAGGAAATCATTCGAAACGACGCTCCCTGGATCTTCACCTGGACCGGTGAAGAACTGACAGCCACCGCGGGTAATGTGGTTGGATTCCGCAATCACCCTGCCGGCCATCACAAACTGTTCAATGTCTCCTTCGAATAGGAAACAAGCAGCACCGGTTACCACATCTACCATTTGAATCGGCCATTCATGCTGATCAATGACACCATGGCGCTTCACACAATCAAGGCGATCACACAATCATGTAGGGCATTTGCCCTACATGATTGTTTATGGGTGGTATTATTTCATCATTCGCACTATTTATCTTTATGCCTGACCTGCGGGGCAGGTAAAGAACTAGGAGGCTGGCGATGTATAAGTATATTCTCAGAAGACTGCTTTTACTGATTCCGGTGATCCTGGGTGTAACCTTCATCATCTTCACCATGATGTATTTTACACCGGGCGACCCTGCACGAATCATTCTGGGAGAACAGGCATCAGAAACAGATGTACAGCGCCTGCGCGCTGAAATGGGCCTGGATGATCCCTTTTTTATTCAGTTTGGCCGCTATATTAAAGACGTGGCGGTAAATCAGGATCTTGGACGGTCTTACCGAAGCAACCGGTCTGTCACCGGCGAACTGGTGGCCCGTTTCCCCACCACCCTGAAACTGGCTGGTTTGGGGGTGTTGGTGGCGGTGGCCATGGGGATTCCCATAGGCATCATATCAGCCACTAAACAATATTCGTTTTTTGATAACTTTTCCATGGTACTGGCGTTGGTAGGGGTTTCCATGCCAAACTTCTGGCAGGGGATGATGCTCATACTGGTCTTCTCCGTTTACCTGGGCTGGTTCCCATCATCAGGCTTCTCAACCTGGAAACACATGATACTCCCCGCCCTCACCATCGGCACTTCCACAGCAGCGGTGATTACCCGTATGACCCGCTCCAGCATGCTTGAAGTGGTTCGCCAGGATTACATACGAACCGCCCGTGCAAAGGGTCAGGTGGAGTCCAAGGTGATCAATCGTCATGCCCTTAAAAACGCGTTGATTCCCATTTTGACTGTTGTAGGCCTGCAGTTTGGATATCTGCTGGGCGGCGCGGTGTTAACAGAAACCATTTTTTCCATTCCCGGTCTGGGAAACCTGATGGTTCAGTCCATCAGAACCAGAGATTTTCCCATGGTGCAGGGAGGCGTTCTGTTTATCGCCGTCACCTTCAGTTTTGTTAATTTGATAGTCGACATCCTGTATGCTTATGTGGATCCCCGGATCCGATCCCAGTACAAGTAACCTGGATGCCGAAGAGGAGGCCTTACGACGATGCAAGATAAACATGAAGAAAAGCTTGTCCTTGATCAAGAACTGCGAGATGATCCTGTTAAAGAGGATCAGCATCGGCACCCGGAGCATCAGATTCATCATGATAGCCAAACCATTGATGCCCCCATTGAATCCACTGTCAACGCAACTGTCAGTTCAGCCATGAAACCCGCCAACCAGAAAAAACGGAGCCAGTGGCTTGAAGTCTGGCGCCGGTTAAAGCAAAATAAGGCTGCCATGGTGGGCCTGTTTATTATAACCATTCTCATCCTCAGTGCTATTTTCGCCCCCTGGATCGCTCCCTATCACTATGATGACCAGGACCTGCTGCGCACCTTCCAGAGCCCCAGCCGGGAGCATCTGCTGGGAACCGACAACTTTGGCCGTGACATCCTGTCCCGCATCATTTATGGTTCCAGAATTTCTCTCATGGTCGGCTTTATTGCCGTGAGTATTTCCCTCATCGTAGGTGGATTTTTGGGGGCCGTGGCCGGCTACTACGGAGGCCGTTTGGATAACATCATTATGCGGGGAATCGACATCCTCATGGCCATTCCTTCCATACTACTGGCCATCTCCATTGTGGCCTCTTTGGGGCCAGGCCTTCGCAACGTGATGATTGCCGTGGGAATCGCCACCATACCCACTTATGCCCGAATTGTACGGGCCTCGGTGATCACCATCAAAGACCAGGAGTTTATTGAAGCTGCCCGGGCTGTCGGTGCCAATGACATGCGTATCATATCAAAGCACATCATGCCCAATTCCCTGGCCCCCCTGATTGTTCAGGGAACCCTGGGTGTGGCCAATGCCATTCTGTCTGCTGCCGGCCTCAGTTTCATCGGCCTGGGCTTTCAACCACCCACACCTGAATGGGGTGCCATGCTCTCCCAGGGGCGCCAGTACATTCGAGATTACTGGCATATGACCACCTTCCCCGGTCTGGCCATTATGACCACCATTTTTGGTTTAAACCTGCTGGGCGATGGATTAAGGGATGCCCTTGATCCAAGGCTCAAGAATTAAGAGGGGCTGATTTGATTGAGTGAAGCAACCAAACTGCTGGAAATAAAAAATTTAACCATTCACTATATCACCCATGAGGGCACCACCAAGGCTGTGAACAACTTGAGCCTGGAGATCAAAGAGGGTGAAACCCTGGGATTGGTGGGCGAAACCGGTGCCGGCAAAACCACCACTGCTTTGGGAATTATGCAGTTGGTGCCTGACCCGCCGGGCAAGGTTCTCAGCGGCGAAATTCTGTACCGGGGAGAAGACCTGCTGAAAAAGCGCCTTTCAGAAATCCGCAAAATCAGGGGTAATAAGATTTCCATGATTTTCCAGGACCCCATGACTTCACTGAACCCGGTGATGACCGTTGGTGACCAGATTGCTGAAGTGATCCAGCTGCACCAAAAAGTGAGTGCTGCCGAAGCCACCAAACGTTCCCTCAACATGCTCACCACCGTTGGTATTCCACCGGAGCGCTCCACCGAGTACCCTCATCAGTTTTCGGGGGGCATGAAGCAGCGAGTCATCATCGCCATCGCATTGGCCTGTAACCCGGAGCTGCTCATTTCCGACGAACCCACCACTGCGCTGGATGTCACCATTCAGGCCCAGGTGCTTGAACTGATGAATAAGCTGAAACGAGAGTTTCGTACTTCCATGATTATGATCACTCATGACCTGGGAATTGTGGCTGAAATCTGCGATAACGTGGCCATTATGTATGCGGGGAATGTGGTGGAAAATACCACCAAAGAAAAACTCTTCACCGACCCTAAACACCCCTACACCCTGGGACTCTTTGGCTCTATTCCCAATATTGAAGAAGACGACGCCCGGCTGAAACCCATTAGAGGGTTAATGCCTGACCCCACCGACCTGCCGCCTGGCTGTCCCTTCCACCCCCGGTGTCCCAAAGCCATGCCCGTATGCTCTCAGAGGGAGCCTGCCCGCACAGAAATTGCACCCGATCACGCGGTGAGCTGTTTTCTTTACGAATCGATTACCCCCGAAGAGGCAGGTGAACTGAATGGCTGAAAAACTGCTGGAAGCCAAACACCTTAAAAAATACTTTCACACCAAAAAAGGCCTGCTTCATGCAGTGGATGATGTGAACCTCTATATTAACAAGGGTGAAACCCTTGGTCTGGTGGGTGAGTCAGGGTGTGGCAAGTCTACCACCGGCCGTGTGCTGTTGCGTCTGCTGGAGGCAACCGCCGGAGAAATCTGGTTTGAAGGCGAGAATATTCTCACCTACAACAAAGATCAAATGCGGAAAATGCGCCAGGAAATGCAGATTGTCTTTCAGGATCCTTTTGCTTCACTGAACCCTCGGATGAGCATCTCTGAAATCATTTCTGAGCCCCTGGTGGTCAACAATGTCTACCGGGCTAAAAAAGACATGCAGAAACGAGTGGAGGAACTGATGGATACCGTGGGACTGGCCCGCCGCCTTATCAACACTTACCCCCACGAACTGGATGGCGGCCGTCGCCAGCGGATCGGCATCGCCCGGGCCCTGGCCCTGAATCCAAAGTTCATCGTACAGGATGAGCCCGTCTCGGCGCTGGACGTTTCCATTCAGGCACAGATTCTGAACCTGATGATGGACCTGCAGGCAGAGTTTGGGTTAACATACCTCTTCATTTCCCATGATTTGAGCGTGGTGAAGCACGTGAGTAACCGAATCGCCGTCATGTACCTGGGTAAAATTGTGGAACTGTCAGAGTACAACAGTATCTTCAAAGATCCCCTTCACCCCTATACCCAGGCATTGTTATCGGCCATTCCTGTTCCTTCACTACACTCCAGCAAGGAAAAAATCATTCTGGAAGGGGATATTCCCAGCCCCATTAACCCACCGGATGGCTGCCGCTTTTATGGCCGTTGCCAACACAGACAGGAAATCTGCAAGTCCACTACCCCTGAGCTGCGGGAGATAGAACCAGAGCGGTTTGTGGCCTGTCATTTCGCAAGAGAGCTGAAGCCTGCCAGTGTATAGAGGCAAGGCAGGGAATAGTGAACAGCAAAAAGTGATTAAAAGCTTAAAATCATTGCAAGTACTAAATTGACAACTATTTTGAGAATGCTATTACCTATATGATCAAGAAACAGCCTGCGACGTGAGCGAACTCATGCCGCAGGCTGTTTTTTACCCTAAAATCTCGTATGATCCACTTTTGTATGTTGCTATATACGATTTAATGTCGTAAAATGGAACCAAGCCAACAAAAGGAGGTATCCTGATGGATTGGATTAAGCGAACCATCACAGCACACCTGTTAAACACCATGAAAGCATTTCCCGCTGTCTTAGTAACTGGTCCCCGCCAAGTTGGTAAATCTTCTTTGTTGCAAAAAGTTGCTGCTGAATACACTTACGTCACTTTCGATAATCCGCTTCTATTGCAGCAGGCAAAGGAGGATCCAGAACTTTTCCTCATGAACCATCATGAACCGGTCATTTTTGATGAAATCCAGTATGTCCCTGAGCTATTTCCTTATCTTAAAATGCGTATCGACCGTATGCGCTTCGATGCATTGGACAGCCAGCATCCCCCCCAATGTTTATTCCTGTTGTCTGGATCCCAGGCGTATCATTTAATGGAAAATGTCAGTGAATCCCTGGCTGGCAGACTGGCTATTCTTCCGCTGCAGGGCATCTCCTTTCGCGAACGCACACAGGTGACCTGTTCACTTCCCTTCGTACCCACTGAAGCCTATCTGACTGTCAGAAAAACAGAAAATGTGGATTCATCAGATATCTGGACCATCATTCATGGCGGCAGCATGCCACTTCTGGTCTCGTCAGCAGTTGATTGGGAAACCTTTTACGCAAGCTACGTGGCAACCTATATCGAGCGTGATGTTCACCAAATCGTCAAAGTGACTGATAAAGGTGATTTTACCCGCTTCATGATAGCAGTCGCTGCCCGAAGTGGCGAACTCGTCAATTACGACAACATCGCGAAAGATGCAGGCGTATCTGCCACAACGGCAAAAAGATGGATCCAGGTGCTGGAAACATCGGGACTTGTCATGATGTTGTACCCTTACCATAATAACCATTTAAAGCGGATGATCAAAACGCCAAAGCTGTATTTTATGGACACGGGTCTGATGGCCTGGTTGACCAGGTGGGTTTCTCCAGAGACCATTCAACACGGCGCCAAGGCTGGCCAGTTCTTTGAAACCTGGGTCGTGACCGAGATCTACAAGTCTTTCCTGAACGCCGGAAAAACAGGGTCCCACCTATATTATTATCGGGATGCCGACCAAAGAGAAATTGATCTTGTTCTGGAAACTGGCCGCGTCATCCATCCCATAGAAATCAAAATGACAGCAAAACCCCATAAAAAAATGGGGCAGGCATTCCATCTCTTGGCACCCATTGCCCAGGCCGGCGATTTGGAAGTCGGTGATGGTGCCGTGATCAACCAATACCCCCAGGTCATCCTTCTGGATCAACATCTGCGGGGAATCCCAGCAGGTTATGTATAAAATAAGGCCGAGAGACTCCCTTTTGAAGGTTCTCTCGGCCCACTATATCTGAAAAGGATTCTTAAAAACAACTTATCCGTACTAAATGCCAGTCTATTTCAGTTATCGTTTATTATCAGATTCCCTGGCAACACGTCTGCTGGGCCAGTTCCCGAATTCTGCCAGGTCCGTCCCCCGGTACACGAAGCAGCTCAGCTGCCATGGAGATCAGTTCACAATCAATTTCCCGGCGCTGGGCAACATCTTCTATCTTCTCCAAATCGCTGACAGTGGTCATTCCCGCCACTCGGCGCACCATTTCTGCTGCGGCATAGCCAGCTGCATCCTCCCACACCTGATGCAGAAATTTTTCAAGCCATGGGGCCGGCCATTCCCGAGCATCCAGTTTTCGCCAGGAATGACGCATTTCCCTGATAAAGGCTTCCCACAGATCGTCCACCATTTTCAAATGGGTTTCCGGTTTTCCCTGCGCCATCCAGTTAATGAGCAGGCTGCCCATGAGGAGCCCCACATCAAATCCCATGGGACCATAGGTGGCAAACTCCAAATCAATGACCTTGGCTGATGTCTGGTCAGCCAGAATGCTGCCTATATGAAGATCACCGTGAATCAGCGCCTGGGCACTGTTGCGGAACCGATATCGCAGGGTTGCCATGCGCTCCAGCACCTGAGAGTCTTGCCGCAGGGTCTGCACTTCTTTTCGCTGATCAACTTCTTCCCGATTTCCCCATCCTCCTTCTTTAAAGGGATTGATGAGAATCAGGTCTTCTGTCAGTCTTGCCAGGTATGGGTTGGCAAACTTCGCTCTTTTTTTTCGTTTTTCCACAGTGGGTTGCCCAAAGTCAGAGGTTTTGCTTAAGACCTGCCCCAGATAACGCCCCATTTGCTTGCCCAGCAGAGGGAAATGTTCTCCGGCATTCAGTGCTTTCCGCACTTCCTGACGGGGTCGCAGGTCTTGGATAATCATCACATAGGCCTGAGGATCATGACGGTATAATTCCGGCACCCGCTCCGGGCAGCACACATGGTGAAGCTGCATGGCAGCCGCTTCAATATTGAGGCGCTCCGGTGTCAGGGGCCATCCCTTGCCGATGCGGCGCACGTAAGGCAGGGCCTGCTTCACCACCACTGATCGGCCTGGGTCTTCCTCTGACCAGACGCGAAACACCAGGTTAATGGTCTGGTCTCCCAGAGCCTCCGCTCTGAGTTGATGGTTAGGGCTGAAAATCCCCTTGCCATTGGGGTCTTTATGCATGTAGGTTACCACTGATTCAAGGGTTAATGGTTCCAACTGTCTCCTCCTCCCGTCATAAAGCATTGCGTTGTGATATATACCCCTCTTTTAGCTGGTTATGCTTGATTTCGGTTCAATCTTCTGATAATGGAGTTTGAAATTGACTGTAGGCATTGAAAATAGTGTTCATTTCCACTGCTCGATGTTTCCATGTATGTTTTTGAACAACAGCATCATAAGCTTGTTGAGTGATTTCAGTGCGCTTGGTTTCGTTTTTTAAGTAGTTGTCAACTTTATCCACCAGCTCGCCCGGCTGATTTACATCGTAGTAAACCAGGTGTTTATCTTCTTCCAGATCTCCATTACAAAAATGATTGCGGTTGCTCAACACCAGCGTGTGTCTCAGCATAGCACTGAGCACCCGTTCATGTGACCCATTGGCGCACACATTCATGTCGTGAATCACCATTTTGCTTTTGGCCATTTCCATCAACAACTGGTGGTAAGGTACGGGACCGTGATCAAAGAGACACGGGTGACCTTCCAGCTCCTTCACCTGACAGTTGCCGAACAAGTGAACCTGAAACCCTGACTCCAAAAGTGTTTTTAATGCCTGATATCTGAATTGCTGTCTTAGACTCTTGTCCATAGCTGCCATTGTTTGAGCTATGAATCGGGATACTGGTTCACTATTTTTGATGATTTCAGTGGATATCTTTTTCTGGCTCAGTACTTCCTCCAGGTAATCATCCAATGGCTTATGATAGTGTCCCCTGGCTTTTTCATATACTTCGGTCATAATACTTTGAAATAGTGGTTCTCCAATTGATGCCAGCGTTTCGTCAAATTCTGTCGGCTTGCCAATAGTACCCGCAAAAATGATGTCTCGTTCCTTATGCATCACAGGCCCGCCGCCAAATGCTCCCGCTTGGTTCCTTGACATGGATGCTCCATGCATCAGCTGAGCAATGGGAATGTTCCTGTTTATGAACTTTTCGAAGGAGTTCAGAAAGCTGGTTTCATAAAAGCACATGAAAACCTGCTGAGGATCCACATCATAAATACGGGTGATATGGTGGAAAGGGTGATCTACAAAAATGATTCCCATAGGGATGCCACATTCTCTCAGGCATGTCATCACCTGGTTCGTTCCATTGATGTCCCTCACCATAAATCCATTGAAATGAAAAGCCACATCAACACCCTGATGAATCACGGAAACAGTATGCTTGAAAATCGACTCCTTGCTTTGATTCGTCTCGATAAAGTCAACTTTCCATCCCAGTTCAACAAGCCCCTGGCCCAGTTCTTCAGCAAAGTGATTCACCACATCATACTGAAAGAGTCCCGTTGCCTTGAAAATGATGGCTCTCATACCCGTCTCCTTCCTATCGCTGTCCACAGCCTCAATGAAATAAAAAAGCCGCCTCCCCAGCAAAGAAAGCGGCGATCTCATTCTCTTAATCCATTTCCATTCCTGAGCAGATTCACCTTAAAGATACATATCCAGTGCAGCACCCAAATGGGGCATCACTGACTGCTCCATGTTGGAAACGGAGGCATCTGCCCGAATCATTTCTTTCAACATTTCCTGCTGCATTTCTGCCGACTCCATGGCCATTTTCAGCACTTTCACATTGGCCGACTGCTGCACCTGCACCTGGCTTAAACCTGTTGAAGCTGCTGCCACATTCATAAGGTTTCCTCCTTTCAGACAGACTACTCCTGTTTTTCAATGGTATCTATCCGTCTTGTCATCGTTGTTTCAAAATCGATTAAAATATCAAGATACTTCTCTTTTATATGGTCCCTTATCGTCCAGGCTGTTTCTTCGTCGTATGTGAGTGATGTCATATTGCGATCCTGCAACATTTGCAGCCATCCGTCCCCCTCTGCAATCAGGCCTTCCTTATAGGCTTCCCTAATGGCACTTCTGGGGTTGGTTGCTTCATTGTTTCCCATATACTGGAGATACACTTTCATCAGCTTCCATGCCAGCTCATAGGTAAATTCGAAACGCTGGATGGTGGCATCCAATACTAAATCATCTGCATGGGGATCTCTTGCCAGACTGTCTTTTAATTTTCCCAAGGTCTTTTGAAAATCCTTGCATTTGAAGAAAAGCTTGTTGGCAGTCAGTAGAATCTCCCCTTCTTTAGTTGTGCAGAAAAGCAACTTTCCCTGAGTATCAATTTCATTTCGCAAGGCATCATTGGTTATCTGTTGATAGTCAATTAAATCCGCCGTATGAATGATTTCAGCCTTCTCCAAATCTTCCTTAACCGCATGCAACGCCTTCCCCTGATCTTTGGTTATAACTGCCAAATCAATATCTGAAGCATTCTGATAGTCGCCTCTGGCACGGGAGCCATATAAAACGACTTTTTCCAGTATGGCGGAACGCTTTTCAAAAATACGTGTCAATGCTGCCATTTCTTTTTTGGTTAAACCATATAGGCTCTCCATGGGAGCTCCCCCATTCATGGTTTGATACATTGTCTTTTATCCATTCTTTCGGAGAAGCGCGCTTCACAGTTGCTTTTCCAGCACCAGCTGTGTTTCAGTGACTGAAAAGCCCTGCTTTTGGTATAATCTCAAGGCATTTTCATTGGAGCCGGCTACCAGTAATGAGGCGCTTTCAACGCCAAGCTGCCCAACCTGTACCAGCAGTTCTTCCAACAGAGCAGTTCCCAGCCCACTGCCCCGAAATGCCTTTGCCACAACGATATCATAGAGGTACGCCTTTGACAAGGGTTCTTTCACCTGTACGGTGGCCATAGCCACCGGCTCTCCGTCAACCAGCAGCACCCAGGGGGTGACAGTGGCATCCTGCCACATCATTTGGAAGCTTTCAGCTTCAGGCTCATAAGCAAAGCCATCTCTAAAAAGGCGCCTGTAGGTTTCTGCTTCACTATGTGTAAAGGGGCGCAGCCTTGGTGTTTCTGGAGGTTTCCCGGTATTCAGAAGAACTCCCAATGAACTTCCGCCTCCCTGTGAGGCGCTTTGGTCCTGGCGAACTTTTGGTAGTTCCTTTTCCATTTCCCATGCATATTGCGCGACTTCAAAGGATCGCCGCTGGAGAAAGTCCAAAGAGTCTTGAAGACTTTCCTTCACCACTGCCTGAAGGGTTCGGCGTCTGTAATGAACGGCATCCGATATCAGTCTTTTGTAAAGCAGGCTTCCCTGGCCCTGATGCCGCCACCTGGGCCTCACCACCATATTGATGGTGCTTTTCCTGTCTGCTGCTGGTTCTTCATCAAAAAGAGTTCCCAGTCCTGTCAGCTCTTCGCCGCTGAAGACGGTCAGCACCCGGTGGGGTGCCTGTTGCAGCACATAATCGAACCATTCTCTTGAAAGGGAATAGGTCAACTCATCGTGTGAGTTGACCTCTTTGACTAACTGTTGAATTGAAGGGTAGTCTGGCGACTGTAGGTGTCGCAGCTTCCATTCCATTGCATCACGCTCCTGCGGCCACTCTCTTCAGCGAATTGTCATCAGGGGTTCCCTGTATCCCCCTGGGCTTTCGCTGAAACCTTTAGGGGCTGTTTCCACTCACTGCTCCATCTTTGCTTTCTTCATGGCATCCTGCCAGGTAGTCCGCATATCGGTGAGCAGTTCAATCGCTTCTTGGGTTTTTGAAGCTGATTTTTCCACATTGGCTTCCCGCATCAGCCGGTAGATGAAATCATACATGGCGTGAAATTGCTCTGAGATGCCATAGTTTCTATCAAGTCCTCCCATAAGCTCTGCCACAATGGTCTGGGCTCGCAGACTGGCTTCATGGGCCTTTGAATTATCCGCCACTTCCAGATGGATCACTGTCTGTTTCAGAAAGCGCAACGCACCGTCATAAAGCATGAGCACCAGTTCTTCCGGTGTGGCCGTGTTGATCTTGGATTCCAGGTAGGGGTTGGATGCCTTTACATTGTTTTTGGAAGGCTGTGATGCTTTTTTCTTTTCACCTTCCAAATCCAATGTTTTTTTCATTTGGTACAAATTGGGGTTGGGCACCTTCTCCCGGGGAGGCACAAAACCTTCCCGCACCTTAGGCGGCACCGAAACCGGAGTTGCATTCTGGGCCACCTGGTCCACTTGAACTTCTTCCTGTGCACTGCTGATTGCAGGATCCACTTCTTCTTTCTTCGGTTGAGCTGTTGGTTGTACTACAGGCTTATTTTTTGCAAATTTTTGATAGGCTGCATAGGGATTTTTCATTGCCACTGGAACACCTCATTATCTTAATGGAACCTGGTTGACTTAAACGACATGATCGACGTTAACAATTGCCTTTCATGAAGAGTATCGTCACTCCAATGCTTCTACTTTAGGTCATTTTCCCTGTTTTTAATGGTGCCTCCATTGAACCTGTTGAACCTGATGCTTTATTCTTTTTGCTTCACTACTTCTTTGTTCCCTTATTCATTTGCTTCTTCATTTCTTTCTTTCATATTTCTTTGTTTTCTTGCCTTTCATTGCTTTCACTTGCCTTCGTAGGCCAGCACCTTTTTCACCGCTGTCACCACATCACTGGCATCTTCATCTGACATGGCGGGGTAGAGAGGCAGCGTGATGCAGGATTCATAATAGGCTTCTGCCTGGGGGCAAATCCCCTTCTGATAGCCCAGTTGCTGGTAATAAGGATGCCAGTACACCGGCAGGTAATGCACGTTCACACCAATATTTTCTGCCCGAAGGGCATCAAAGAACCATCGGCGCCGGTCCATGGTGTTTTTTCCTCTCAGCCGAATGACGTATAAATGCCAGGCAGAGATCGCTTCTGGAGAAAGGTGAGGAAGCTGAAGAGCTTCCAATGGCAAAAACGCCTGCTGATAAAAGGCCGCCAGCTGCTGCCGTCGTTCCAGAAACAAGTGGATTTTTTTCAGTTGGCTGATTCCCAGAGCACTTTGCAGGTCGGTGAGGCGGTAATTGTAGCCTAAAAGCCTTTGGGCCTGGTACCAAGGGCCATGAGCCTCTTCCAAACCTTCACCTGTGCCACTTTGCTCTGCCGCCTTGGTGATCCCATGACTGCGGAACAGCCTTAATTTTTCAGCCAGCTGCGCATCACTGGTAACCACCGCGCCGCCTTCTCCGGTGGTAATCAGTTTCACCGGATGAAAGCTGCAGGTGGTCATATGGGCCAGGCATCCTACGGGGGTTCCCTTCCATGACCCGCCCAAAGAATGGGCGGCGTCTTCAATGACTATCAGGCCATGCTTTTCGGCAATGGCCATCATGGCCTCCATATTGGCTGGCTGACCAGTGAAATCCACCGGAATAATGGCTTTGGTGCGGGGGGTGATGGCTTTTTCAATGGCTGTCGGGTCAATGTTCCAGGTGAGGGGATCAATGTCGGCAAACACCGGGGTGCCTCCCTGATACAGCACGGCATTGGCAGAGGCCGCAAAGGTGATGGGGGTGGTAATCACTTCATCTCCCGGGCCGATTCCCGCTGCATGACAGGCCGCATGGAGGGCGGCTGTGCCGTTGGATACGCTGACGGCATAAGCTGCTCCAGTTTTTTCTGCCAGCGCTTTTTCAAAAGCCTCCACCGAGGGGCCTGTGGTCAGGTAGTCACTTTGCAATGCTGCGTGCACCACTGCCTCGTCTTCGGGGGTAATCCACTGCTTGCCATATGGCAGTAACTGGCTGCGCACCGGTTGACCACCGTGAATGGCCAGCGGGCTTTCAATTGATGATTTCATAAAGGATTCCTCCTGATACATGCTGTGTATCATACCATATTCACTGCACTGCTTCTTTTCTGATGTAGCTGTTCTTCATGCTCCCTGTTTTGCAGATAATGGGTGGGATCTTGTTGCCGTTACACGCTACCTCACGCTACACCAGGGAAGGGTTTTGTCGAATCCATTCCCTAGTACGGGAGATCCCTTCTTCAAGTGTCACCTGGGGGTGCCATCTCAGCAGGCGGCTGGCTTTTTCATGATTGCACAGCAGCTTTGCAATTTCACTCTGGGGATGGATATGGGGAACATGTTGTATCCTGTCTGCCTGTGGTTCAATCATGGCTGCCAGGTCATTGATGGTGATATCCCGACCAAGACCGGCATTGAGAATTTCTCCGTATACCTGATCCGACATGCCGGCATTCACCACAAAATCGGCGCAGTCTTCTACAAAAAGCAAATCCCGTGTCTGGGTACCGTCACCATAAATGTGCAGCGCTTCACCCGCCAGGTGGCGTTTAATGAAAATAGCCACCACACCGCCTTCGCCTCCGGTTTTTTGGAAGGGGCCGTAGGTGTTAAAGGGACGCACCACCACTGTGGGCAGTCCATAGGCATGCCAATAGGAGAGCACCATGTTTTCTCCGGCAATCTTACTGCCGGCGTAGGGAGAAACGGGTTTGATGGGATCTGTTTCGCTGATGCCCTCCGGGCGGGAGGCTTGATCATACACCATGCAGGTGCTCATGAAAACCAGGGGTGTTTTCCATTTTCGACAGCATTCCAGCACATTGAAGGTGCCCACCACATCGTTGTCGAAGGTGGTTTGGGGATCGTCGATGCTGTCTTGCACGTTAATGCTGGCCCCCAGGTGATAGCATCGGTGGAAGCTATTTTCAAAAAGACTTTCCAGTAATGAACGGTCTTTGATGTCCCCTTCAGTCACTGATATCAACAGAGGATGACCCTGAAACTCCGCCAGGTTTTCTTTTCGTCCGTTGGAAAAATCATCCAGCACCCATACCCTGTGCTGTTCCTCCAACAGTTTTTTCACCACCCATCGTCCGATAAACCCGGCTCCGCCGGTGACAAGTATATTCAATGTGGTCAGCTCCTTTAGGCATCGCATAAACTATGAATGATCACTTTTGCTATCTTATTCATTTAATCTCTTTGAAAAAGGTCACGGGTATACACTTTATCGGCAACATCTTTTAAATTATCATCCATTCTGTTTGCAACAATAATGTGACTCATTTTTTTGAATGCTACCAAGTCTTTAACAACCTTGGATCTGTAAAATTCTTCACCTTTCAGCGATGGTTCATACACCAATACCTCAATTCCTTTTGCTTTGATCCTCTTCATGACTCCTTGGATAGCTGACTGCCGAAAGTTGTCAGATTCTGTCTTCATCGTCAATCGATAAATACCCACGACTTTAGGTTTCCTTCTGGTAATCATATCTGCAATATGATCTTTTCGAGTACGATTGGCATCCACGATGGCTGACATAATATTTTGAGGCACATCTGCATAGTTTGCCAATAACTGTTTCGTGTCTTTCGGCAGGCAATAACCTCCATAGCCAAAAGATGGATTGTTGTAATGATTTCCAATACGCGGATCAAGACTAATTCCTTCGATGATTTGTCTGCTGTCAAGACTTCTTACTTCTGCATAGGAATCAAGTTCATTAAAAAAAGCAACCCGTAAAGCCAGGTATGTATTGGCAAAAAGCTTGATGGCCTCAGCCTCAGTTGGATCAGTATAAAGAATGGGAGCTTCTTTATATATAGCGCCTTCCCGCAGTAGTTCAGCAAACACTTTAGCCCGTTCAGAATGCTCTCCCACAACAATTCTCGAAGGATATAGATTGTCTCTCAGGGCACAGCCTTCTCTAAGAAATTCCGGAGAAAAAAGAATGTTATCTGTGTTGAACTTTTCATTGACTGCTCTTGTATAACCCACTGGTACTGTCGACTTAATAACGATCACAGCCATGGGGTTAATCGATAGTACATTGGCAATCACAGCCTCCACTGATCTGGTATCGAAATAGTTTTCATCTGGATCATAATTCGTCGGCGTCGCAATAACCACATATTCTGCTTCTTGGTATGCTGTCAAAAAATCTGTGGTTGCTTTTAAGTTCAATGATTTTTCCTTTAGAAACATTTCTAAATCGGTATCAATAACGGGGGACTTGAGTTGATTAATTAAGTCTACTTTTGTTTGCAGTATGTCGATAATGGTAACTTCGTGGTATTGTGCCAATAGCACTGCATTTGCCAATCCCACATAGCCTGCTCCCACAACAGTTATTTTCATTGGACACCTCCTCGTACTCACCATATTGTCAGCAATTCTGCTCCCTTAAATCATAATACTCACAATAACATTTGACAAGCTGTCGAAATCTTTCATCAGTACTTGCTAATCATCGATTTCATCAAGGTCTGTGATGCAACACCCTTCTTTAATCAGTCTGTTTGCCAGGTTAAATCAAATAAACCCTGCTAATCCGGTAATAAATATAAGCATTCTTTCATTCCCACTTCATTAATGTGCTTTACGATCTGTCAACGCAACTTCTTATGTTTTGAGAGAAATGAGCGCCCCGTCAATTCCCGGTTCGCCTGCCTCATTGCCATCATAGCAAACTACCAACAAGTGATTGTCCACCACCAGATCTGAATATCCTCCGTCGTAAGGACTGCCTGAATAAAAAGCCAGCAGACTGGGCAGCAATTGTGCTTCCGGTTGGTAGAGAGAAATCCCCGTTTGCCCTGTCATTTTTCAGAAACAAAAATCCCGGAAGGTGAGGTATACCTGGCCCTGGTAGGTAATGGCCATAGGCTCCTGGGCATGGGTGATGAGGCACTGGGGTGTTTCTCAGGCGGAATGATGTTCCTGGTGTAGATCATGACACTTCCACCCCTCTTGATTCCAACAGTGCTTCTACGATTCTATCAGGGCCTTTGCCATCTACCAGCTGTTGCATGTGCCGGCTGCACGTCTGCCTCCAGTCTGTATCTCTAACCGATTCCATCAAACGCTGCTGATACGTCTTTCTGTCCAATGTTTCATGCCATCCAAGAGAACGTGTCACCCCGTTTTCTTCCAGCACATTCACAAAGTGTCGCTGGTTTTCTGCCATCATCAGCGACAGTGCCGGAACGCCCCATGCCGCCAGCTCATACAGGGTTCCACCACCAGCGGTTACTGCCAAATCCATATAATTCATGACCGGTGTCAGATTTTCCAGTCTGGGGTAAACAATAACGTCGTTAAGGTGCTGGGTTTCATCCTGCCATTGCTTAAAGAGAAGACCCGTTGCTCCTGTCAAAAGATGCAGGGTGATGGTCTTCTGAGATATTGATTCCAGTTGTGGTCGAATCTCTTGCGACCAAGCAAGAAGCTTTTCTTGCCACCCAAACTGATTGCCGCCTCCCGTCATTATCAATATGTGTCTGACGACAGGCCTGATTTTCCGCGGTGGCACAGCTCGAAACTCACTGCGGAGAAGCGCATAGTGACTTCCGAGAAGTTTTATCGGTACAGGCAGCTCCCCATAGAAACCACCTGGCCGATTTTCTTTCTCTGCTCCCACTTGATGGTTTATAACGAAATCGGCTTGATGAATTTGATGATGATAGTCATCCACATACCCGACTTTTCCTGCCACTGTTTGTAGCTTCACGACCCAGTCTTCCGATAAATCATACCTGTCGAGTATAACCAGCCGATCAGAGGGCTTTCCCTCCATGACCTCTAGCATAGCCACCAGTTTTGGCAGCGGCTCATGATGCCTTTGCTGGTTCCATCCCGCCTGTCCATAGGCTTTTTCCAGTGGATATGTTTGATGAAGTCCAGGCCAGATCTTACCTATTGATTGGCTGAGCGTATCATTCTCGCATGCCCCCGTCATTAGCAATGCCTGGCAGTTGTTCTCGGTGAAGGCCGCTGCCATAGCGGCACATCGAGTCACGTGCCCCATTCCGATGGATCCATTTGCTTCGGTGACAAAACAAACCTGCTTCATTCCCACCACTTCTTTCTCCATCACTGATATACTTTCTTTGATGAACTTTTATTGATTGTTCATACGGGGGTACAATCTTGTACGGATTGCCTTTGCAACCATCAACCATCTAGTCGAACTTTCTACTCTCCCAGCTTCTTTTGCTTCACATGCCTGTTATAGCTGGCAAGATCCGGATGAGCATCAAGGTATCGAATCACTTCCAAGTCACTGCAATGCATCTCTCCAAGCGCTGATATTACACGTTTCACCACTTCAAAGTCAGCTTCTTCGTCAACGCATAAGCGGTATGGCTTCTGATAAGCTTCCCCCAATGGTGCATGTCCAACTTTAAAGAGACGCGGATGTGTATACATATAGGATGTCACGTGTTCAGTATATTTATCTTCATCTGCTTTCTCTTCTGCCAGAAAGAGTGCTGCTGCTGTCATTACCTCTGTATCAAGACCTCGAATCGACTGTGTGCTGGCATAGTCAAGATCATGCATTCTTCGGTAGAGAAGCGCATAGTCGATCATTGAAGGATCTATCAGAGGGCAGTCTCCGGTCACACGAACCACAATAGTGCCGCCATACTCTCTACAGCAGTCAGCATATCTTTTCAACACATTGGCTCCATGTCCCCTGAAAACTTCAAACCCTTCCCGTTGAACCCTTTCTGCCAACACGTCATCTTCAGGCAGTGTGGAAGTTGCCAACACCAGACAATCAATGAAATTTGAGCGCTTCAGCCGATTCAAAGTATAGAGAATCATGGGAATATCATTTAGTTCTTTCATGACTTTTCCCGGCAAGCGATTGGAACCCATTCGCGCTTGTACAATACACAAATTCATTCAAGCAACTCCTTTCACAGCAGCATCAGCTTATTTAAGTTCACTAAAAGGAATGACAAAAACGCCGGCATATGCCTCTTTGATGCTTTGCAGGCCTTTTTCTTTAAGCGTTTCAAGACAGCCTGTTACCTTTGTCATATACTGATGATAGGCTATCTGGGATCCCCAGGACTCTTTATATCGATAAATATCTGATCCCACAGCATCACAGGACTGCCAGTTATAATAATCATATTTTTCATTTTGAGCGTACTCAAGGCTGCTCCAGTCCAGCAAGATGCCGGCTCCCATGGTCAAGCCCTCATCTGATACCACGCGCATGTAGTTATCCAGAGAGCATGGCTGTTTTAGATAGATGCCGCCGCCAATCATCTGATCCTCTTTCATAGCATACTGAATCAATACCCGGTGTTGTTCCGCCGCTTTTCCCAGTGCTTTGAACACCTGCCAGGGGTAAATGGCACCCCCTGTTTTCGTCAGTCTTGGGAGATAAATGTGTTCATACCAATATTTCAATGAGGTCTCCCGGTGATCCTGTGTCACGATGATCCCCTGCTGTCCGGCTATCCTCATGTTTCTTGTTCGTTTCCGTCGTTGCAGCCCACCCATGGACTGTTGGAAAGGCTGTTTTAGATCGATATACTGGAAAAAATTTTGAAGGGTATAATCCGGCTGCAGGATGCTTTCGATGAGCCCTGAATGACTCGTAAAAGGAGGCAGGCAAAGAGTGATGGTGAGGATATTTTCAGCAGTTGCGTATTCAACGAGATGGATGATTAACCTGTTCAAAGTGTCTTCTTGATCATGCTCATCGACAACAGGTCCACCATAGCCCAGAAAAGGCAACGAATGTATGACATCACCATATTCATGACAAAATCGAACAAAGGGTAATACGCCACGTGTTGCTCCGTCGGCATCGAGACAGACGATACGTTGAAGTATCATTCTTTCGTGATCCTCATAAGCCAGTTTCATCACCGGATGATGTTGCACCAGCCCCCATCTGTTGACAAGTGCAGTTTCTGATGACGAAATCTGATCTTGGAGTGTGTGAAGGTGTGTACGCATCATCATATCAGCAGGACCCTTCAATAAATTTACTTAGAATCACCAGATCATGATAGGCCCCTTCTCTGTAAATTTCTTTCTTCAACTCCCCTTCAATGGTATAGCCCTGTCTGCTAAACAGACGAAGAGACGGTTCGTTGAAAGCTAGGATCTGCACGGTAATCTTGCGAACGTTCAGCTCATTTTCCGCAAATGATTCCATCAGCTGCAGCGCCTGGGCAGCCATTCCTTTTCCTCTATAAGAACAATCGCCTATGACAACAGATAGCAGCACCTTGCGATTTCTATAGTCCAAACCTGAATAGGAAATAAAGCCTATGGTTTGGCCAGTATCCAGCTCCTCGATCATAAAGTAACGACAGGTTTCATCTGCCAGTTTTCGTCTGAACCAATTCAGCTCTTCGTCCAGGGTTCTTGGTATAAATGTGGAGAGGGTGGTCATCCGGGTGGTGGCGTAATCATTATGCCAGCTGCATATGTGCTGGATATCCTGCTCTTCCATAACCCGCAAACGTATCATTTCATTTGCCAGCAACATTACTTCACCCTTTCTTCATGTTCAAGATGAGACCAGGATAAGGGGGTGCCAGGTTCAATAGCTTCAGTTGCATTGTGGCCGAGCACTTCTTTGAGATGCTTGGGTGCCAACCCATCTGCCGGTCGAATAATTCGCAAATTTTCTCTGGTAAAAACTTCCCCCTGCTCAATTTTTCTGACCACAAAAATAGAGCGGCGATGGCTGAGGCTTACTTTTTCACTTTCTTTGCTTTCATAGGTAACGCTTCCCAGCGCTGCTTCTACATCACGAATGCTCCTGACCATATGGGCAAACTCATGGGGTTCCAATGAAAAGGCAGCATCAGGAGTGGGTATGTTTCGGTCCAGACAAAAATGTTTTTCGATCACGCGTGCTCCCAGGGAAACAGCCACCATAGGTGCCACAGCTCCCAATGAATGATCTGACAAACCGACTTCAACCTGGAACCGACGACTCAGGTCAGGAATGGTTTTCAGGTTCATATCTGTCAGCGGAGAGGGGTAGGCGCTGGTGCACTTCAGCAGACAAATCTGGTCATTTCCCTGTTGACGTACCGTATCAACTGCTTCTTCAATTTCCTCCAGCGTCCCCATTCCTGTGGAAATGATCATCGGTTTTTGAAGCCTCGCGATGTACTCCACCAGTGGCAAATCTGTTAGCTCAAGGGATGCCACCTTATACATATCCACCCCAATGCTTTCCAGAAAGTCAACCGCGCTTTCATCAAAAGGTGTAGACAGAAAATCAAGGCCCAGGGATAATGCCTCTTCCTTAAGTTTTCCCTGCCAATCCCAAGGAGTTTGGGCTTTTTTATACAAGTTGTATAGATTTTCCCCCTCCCATAGGCCACTGTTGATCTGAAAACACTTGCCATCACTGTCGATGGTCATGGTATCAGGGGTATAGGTTTGCAGTTTAATGGCATCTGCGCCTGCTTCTTTCGCTGCATAGAGAATGTCCCGGGCTGCCTGAAAGTCACCACCATGATTGGCAGACATTTCAGCAATGATGTAGGTTTTCCCCCACTCCAAAAACTTATTTTTCATTTTGAAACCACTCCGTCCTCTTCAGGATGTGCCGCCACTTTTAGTTGGCTGGTTTTATAGCATTCGTAAAGTCGATAGGACCAGTCAAGGTTTTTACCCACAATAATAATCCCTACTAAAACCTCCACATTTTGGAATAACAGGCATATTGAAGTGATCACATAAATTAGGAAAATATCAAAGGCAGGCATTAGCCCCCGGTCCATAAACCACTGCTTCCAGGGTGCTCTTACCAGCGGATGCTTCCTCATGTATGGTAAAATCACTTTATGGACTATCAAGATATCAAAATAAAACGTGCTCAGGAATACGGCTTTGATTGGCCAGGGAAGATCCGCTGCATAAGCAATGGCGAGAATAAGTGTCGACTGGACCACCTTGTCAAAAATGCGATCCAGCCACGCACCGAAGGTGGTGCATTGATTGGTTAATCGCGCCAGATTTCCGTCTGCTCCATCCAATAAGTAATGTAGCTGCAGTAACAATGCAGCTACCATCAAGTGATCCTGTGTAATCAAAAGACCTGCTGAAACCCCCAGTGTGCCGGAAAGCATCGTCACCACATTGGGATGAAACCCAAGATCATAGAAGAATTTCGTGAAAAACGGATCAATCAGATGTGCATAATATCGGTTGGTTATATATTCATGCTGGCGCCTTACCTCGACAACATATTTACTTCGAAAGCCAGAGTACTCTTTTCGTAATTTTCGGATCAATTTTATCATGTTTTTCTCCCGCATTCATTATCACTTATGCTCCCTTTTCACTTTTTGAAAGGAATGGCATATGTGTATAGAGCTATTTACTTAGACTAAATGAGTTTCCGACATTTTCCTTCTCTTAGCTTTTCTATTACGTCTGCAATCCATATCGAATCACTTTCCGATAGCTTGTATGTGCTCAGCAGATCCCTTTGAACCAGCGAAACAAACTCAGATAGTTCATATCGAAGACCTTCCCCAGCAAATGCTTGGTAATATTTTCGATTGTTGGTTGGATTTTCAAATCGAGTTTCAAAATACTCTGTTTTCCACCAGGGCGCAGGCACATATACGTACCCTTTTGTTCCACTAATCACTAAATCACCTTCAGATTTTACCCCTAAAGCTACTTTAACAGTAGCTATTGCATCCTTATACCTAATATTTATTTTGTTAAATAAATCAATACCTGTAATTGAGTCTATATAACTAAACTGATCAAACTCAATATATTTTTCTCCCAACAGCTTAACCACCGCCAAAAGTGGATATGATGCCAACTCAGAGATACTTCCTCCTGCACTATCTCGTTTCAATTCTCGAGAGTTTTCTTCAGCCAGCTTTGTAAACGTTGCTTCTATGCTTTTAATATCGCCTATGGCTCCACTTTTGGCTAAAGCAATCATTCGATTAAACCCTGGAGCATATGCAGTTTTTATTCCTTCTAGTAGTAAGCATCCGTTTTGCTTGGCAACACTAAATAGTTTTTCTGCTTCATGTCTCCTCAGTACCATCGGCTTTTCACACAAAACATGTTTTTGCTGCTCTAATGCTTTCATGGTGTATTCATAGTGTGATAAATGCGGTGATGCAATATAGATAGCGTCTACTTTGTGTAGGAATGAGTTGAAATCCTTATCAGCAAATGAAAGTTGATGATGTTTAATGAAGTTTTCCATTTTAGAAACACTTGGCCCGAAAACACCTTCAATATTAACACCACTCACGAAGCGTGCTTCCGGAACAAATCTATTTGCTATACGACCGTAGCCAACAACTCCCATCCGAATAACACCATTGGAGGCTGCTCGTATTTGAGAACTTGAGATGCCCTTGGTGCGTTCAAGATAAACAACCGTACAATATTCATTAAGGTAGTCAAACTTTCCTTTCCAATCTGAACCAATCGCGAAGATATCAATACTGTGCTTTTGAATGTCATTGATCTTTTGACCTTCATATTCTTCGATGATTATCTCATCAGCCAATCCACTTTCCTTCACATGCTCTATCCTCTTGATCAGACTCTCTCGTACATTTAATTTTCCACGGCTATCATCGTATCCTTCAGTCGTGACTCCTACAATCAAATACTCTCCCAAGTTTCGGGCCCTTTCCAGCAAACGACGATGGCCTTCATGGAATAAGTCGAATGTTCCGTATGTAATAACTCTTTTCATAGAACTACTCATTCCTTTATTGGTATTTTTTATCTATTGTCCTTGCACAGCTTCCATTTGCTATTGTATAATTTAGAACTCAACTACAGATATAGTTCGCAAAATATGTCCTGTTTATATAAAGGATTATCTTTAAAGATGCAATATATAATCTTATCAAATCCACTTTCCTTGACATTTTCATGCATCTCCTCCTCAAAGCTTAAAGAGCTAATAATAACTGCGTCGATGCCCTCATACTCTTTTATAATATCAGGATGTATGATTTTGTAAGCTTCAAGTGATCTGCCAACCTTTGCCATATCCCGATCGAGAATCGCGTGCACATTGAAAGCTCCCAAAGCTTTAGTTGCAATTAGCCTTTTTGTTTGTTCGCCCGCACCATAAACAACCACATCTCTAATCCCTTTTTCAAATAATTGTGCGTACATTATCTCTTTTATTCCTGGATACTTTGTATTAACATCTTCAGCGGGTATATCTAATCTGCTTTCGTAAGCAAGAATGGCTGTAGCCGCTTTTTCTGAAGCACTCCCATCAATAAAAGAATATACTTTTTTAACTGCTTTTTCCCTGTCCACTTGTATTTCCATTCGATCAATCAGCGCTTGTTCAATGCAGCTCTTTAAATCTGCTGGTTCATCGCAATTAATTCCCACATTACTGAATTCCCAGAAACGAATTCCATGTTCAACATCTCTCCGATACCATGGTGCGTTTAATAGTACTACCGGTCTGCCCGTATATGCAAATTCATAAATAGTTGAACTGTAATCACAAACATATAAGTCCGCTGTTTCGATGACTTCTTCAAAGTGCATTATTGTATTGATACCTTCTTCTTGGCATTCCAGAGATATTTGGTCATAAATTTTGGGATGACCATGCACCGATACTTTCCAGTCTAAGCTTTTACTCAACTCAAACACTTTCTCTTTATAATATGGCCATGTCGTTTTTGTTTCTGGAACGAAATCTCTATCGAAATGAAAAGAAAACACAATATGTGGTGGTTTGCCATTGCTTCTTTTAAGTTCTCGAGACCATTTGTCCAGTTTTGGGCAGCCGACAATCTCAATCGATTTTTCCGGAAAATAATTTTGAAAAAAATTTTGAGCGTATTCATTTGGAACAAGTATTAAGCTAAATTTTTGCATCAGTTCATAATATGGATCATTAGTTATGAAGGTTTGTCCACAGCCATGAGCAAGTCTAACCATGCAGCGTTCTATTTTGCCAACATATTTTGCATTATTATCAGCCATGATTAACATATTTTGCTTTTCATTAGGCAAATTAATCTCTTTTACCATTTCTTCAATGCTCTGTCTGCTTTTAACTGCCATTTTTTTATTTTCAATGATATTCTTGTAGATCTCATTAACTGAACAAGCCATGTAAAATATTCCTTTTCTATCATCAGGTATTTTTTCCCACACGGGTAATAAGTGATCAAAATACTGCCTTTCCCAAGCAAAGAAATCAATCTTCTTTAATGAATTCATGAATATTCTCTCCTTACTTATTCTCCTTAAACTTTCCGATTTATTTATAGCATGTTTCATTAAGAGAGCATCTGCTCGTTCAGATCATCACAAATACAATTTTTATTTTCAAGTATAATTGTCTTATGCGTTACTATTTCTGGACGCATCTCGGCGAATATCGCTTTGTCAGGGATATCTGCAATAATGCAAATCTTCGTCCTGACAACTTCTCCTTTTACCACCATTCTATAGTTCCGATAACTATTCATAAAATCCCGGATTTCATTCGAGATTTTTCTAAGCCCATTTAACAATCCATAGGGTGTTGATTGAACAAGCCCTATGTTGAGTTTTTTCTCGCCTTTCCCACTGAATTTTTGTAGTAATTTCACATTAATTGTACCTTCTTTAGTAAAGTCCGATATTAATACGATATCCAAGTCTAAGTTGTCGTTTTCGGGCAAGAGTATTTGCGGGACATTAAACTTACGAGTCCTTATTGGATACTCATACTTTAAGCTTTGTCCTTTAAAGTGATAGTTTGTATAACTTTCATGATATTCCACTCTTGCTTGAGATTTTATTCCTGTTTTATGACCTAACCCAATGTTGGTGCGGCATGTTAGCGAAGTGTCAAGAATTCGGGTTAGTGATAAAGGCCCCGTTTCAAGATCTTCAATTTGATCTATTCTAAATGAGCTTCTTAGTCGTTTTAACATTTCGCTATCTGCACTAAATCTGACACTATCCCAAAAGCCAATCTCATTCAAGACGATTTCTCTATCAAACATGAGCGAAGAAGTGTTTTGTTCAAGAAATATAGGTTTTCCATTGAACTTACCGAAACTTAAATCATTATTTGTCCGGACAGATTGTGAAGTGTTTGCAACAACCTGCCGATTATTGATGAGATGGTTTGCTTGCAATTCAATTTTTTGGGGGTGTGACCAATCATCAGCGCCGTGACATGTCACATATTTACCTGTTGCATTTAATAGGCCCTCGTTAAGTGCCACGTATGTTCCTTGATTTTTTTTAAGTTCAATTAATGTAATCCGCCCATCTATCTTGGAGAGTCTTTTTATGATGCTCACTGAATGGTCTTCGCTGCAGTCATCCACAACAAGGATTTCAATATTATTCCATGTTTGATTCATAATAGATCTTAGCGCTGTTTCGATTGTATCTTCAGCGTTATATACCGGGAAAAGCACTGTCACTTTACTTACTTCAATATCGGCTTCGTTTGTTTTGCAGAATATCAGACTCTCATCACTTGCTTTTAGTTTATCAAAAGATGTCATCTTAGAATCATCAGAGCTCAATGAAATTCTTTCCAAATGAAATAAATCCATTGCATCGTTTATATATTTAATCCTTTCTTCTATGCTATTACTTAGGTTGGCTCTCAACAATAATATATCTGGATGTATCAATTGTTGAATCTGTTTGTCAAGAATTTTTCCAGCTTCATCATTGTCACCTTTTTCTATCAAGATCATAGCTTGCTTAATGATATCATTGATTTTTATCTTTATCTCTAATTTAGATGTATCCGTGATCCTATAAGAAAATCTATCCGGATTGTAAAAGTTCATATTGCATTCGAATACATATGCCTTGTTTGTTATCTTTCTATTTCTCACCTCTCTTAGTATTTCCTCAGCATGCTGACTTGTAAGAATAATATCTGGTTTGCTTCTGATTTCTTCGATCTTGTCAATGGATCTGATCATCAGCCCATCTATATAAGTACCGTGCTTCTTAGAATCAGAGTCTATAAACCCAACCACATTGAACTTTGTCTTGTCGATATATTTTTGTGCTGCCTGTCCAAGTGTTGAAGCGCCGTAAAGTAAAACATCCTTCATTTTCACACCCCATCTTAAACCTGTCAATTAGTATCGCATGTTGGGTCCATTGCTTTTCAAAATGATATTCGCATCTTTCTTATTCATCTATGCATTCATTACGATAGCATTTCTTTTTCGATAAATTCCTCTTGTATCGACGAGCAAACATGCATGTTCCAAAATCATCTCATAATCAAAACAATCATGATCAGTGCATAAAACCACACAGTCCATTTCTGCAAGTTTATTAGGCGTAAGTTCTGTGGACTTCAAATCAAATTGATGATCTCGCATCACCGGGAACGACTTTACATAGGGATCTGCATAGGCAATTTCTGCGCCCTTTTGACGAAGCAGTTCCATAATTTTGACTGAAGGAGACTCTCTGGTATCACTGATATTCTTCTTGTACGCCAGTCCCAAGATTAATATTTTTGATCCATTGACAGATTTATGGTGCTGGTTCAGAGCATCTGTCACCTTTTCCACTACCCACGCCGGCATCTGGGTATTCACCCGTCCTGCCAACTCAATAAAATCAGTATTCACGCCATACTCCTTCGCCTTCCATGTCAAATAGAAAGGATCAATGGGAATGCAGTGCCCACCCCATCCCGGTCCAGGATAAAAGGCGTTAAACCCAAAAGGTTTTGTAGCTGCTGCTTCGATCACTTCCCAAATATCAATACCCCTTCGATCAGCCACTATTTTCATCTCATTCACCAGTCCAATATTGACTGCCCGATAGATGTTTTCCAGAAGCTTGGTGAGTTCTGCTGCTTTTACCGTGCTAACGGGTACCAATTTCTCAATGATTCTTCCATAGATACGCTTTCCCATTTCAAGACAGGTGGTTGTCACGCCTCCAATCACTTTGGGGATGGTAGCAGTGGTAAAATGTTCATTGCCCGGATCCTCTCTTTCTGGAGAATAGACAAGGAAAAAATCCTCTCCCACACGGAACCCTTTGGCCTCAATAATAGGTTGGATCAGTTCTTCTGTGGTGCCGGGATACGTGGTACTCTCAAGGCTTAAAAGCTGACCTTTTTTGAGAAAAGGTGCAATTTCTTGCAACGTATCTGTAATATAAGACAAATCAGGTTCATGATATTTATTTAGCGGGGTGGGAAGACACAGAATGATGACATCTACTTCTTCCACCTCTGACAAATCCGTGGTCGCACGAAAATAACCATTATTCACCATCTGTTCGATGGTTTCATTGGCGATGTGCAGCAAATAGCTTTCTCTCTTATCCATCAACATCGTCACTTTTTCGTTGTCACAGTCAAGACCAATGACGCGACATTCGGCTGAGGCAAAGGCTACTGCCAGCGGTAGGCCCACATAACCCAATCCAATGATCCCCACACTAATGTCCTTTTCCTGAAACCGTGTTGTGTAGTCTTTATTCATGCTTCGCCTCCTGCTTCAAATATTCACTGATTTTGTCTGCAATGAATTCAACTTCTGTTTTTAGCAAATATGGATGTATGGGCAGAGAAAGCACCACCTGACTAAGCCTGTTGCTCATTTCAAATCCACCATCTCCCTCGTTCAGTACCGAAAAGGCGGTCTGCTGATGAAGTGGTTTTTGATAGTAGATCATTGCAGGAATACCTGCTCCTTTCAAAAATTGTTGCAGATGATCCCGCTGCTGCCTTGATTTCAACTTAATGGTGTACTGGGCATAACTGGATCCATAATCTACAGGAATAACCGGTATCTCAACCATGTCTTTCAGCAATGCTGCATACCATTCGCCCACCTTTTTGACAGCCTCCAGTTCATGGTCAGCAAAAGCATTCAACTTCACTTGTAAAATGGCTGCCTGGAGAGTATCCAGCCTTGAGTTTACTCCAATTCTCACATTATCATATTTATCGTCACCTTTTCCATGAACCTTTAAAGAGTGTAACTGTTGTGACAGCTTGTCATCCTTGGTAAAAATGGCACCGCCATCCCCATAGCAACCCAAGGGCTTTGCCGGAAAAAAAGAGGTGGTGGCGGCATCACCGAAGCTTCCGGCTTTTTTCTCTCCAATCCTCCCCCCGAAACCCTGGGCACCGTCTTCCAACACCTTAAGGGCATATTCTTTGGCAATGATTCTAATGGCTTCATGTTCTGCAGGCAGTCCAAAAAGATCCACTGGAATTACTGCTTTAGGTGTCAGTTTTTTTTCTTGAATAACTTTTTCGATGGCCTCTTTTAGTCGGTAAGGGTCCATGTTGAATGTTTCCCATTTCACATCCACAAAGATGGGTGTGGCACCAAGAAAAGCAACTACTTCTGCTGTTGAAAAAAAAGTGAAGTCCGGCACAAAAACAGCATCTCCTGGTCCAATGTTCCAGGCCATGAGCACTAAGGTCATGGCTTCTGTTCCATTGGCACAGGAGATGCAATGCTTCACGCCCACATAAGCAGCCAGGTTCTTTTCCAGTTCTTCTACCTCTTCCCCGCCAATAAAGACACCGCGGTCCAGCACTCTCTGAATTGCGGCATTGATTTCCCGCTGATATTTGGTATATTGCTGTTTCAAGTCGCGAAATTCCATGCTTCCCGTCCCTTCTTCTACATCAGTCTTTCCCACTAACCAGTGTCAATCTTTCTTGTTGTCCACCTGTATTAAGGGTTGCATTTTAACCCAAAATTATAAATCCCTGCCCAGCTCCTTGCAATGGTTGTCCTCAATCATGAACTCGGAACCACATTCATTACAAATGCAGGTGTGCTTCAACTTCTCTCCACACTGACAAACCCATCCCATCAGCTTGGCCGGATTGCCATAAACAAGTCCATAATCAGGCACATCTTTTGTTACCACTGCCCCAGCACCAATAAAAGCATAGCTGCCTATGGTGACACCACAAACCACCGTTGCATTGGCCCCTATACTGGCACCTTTTTTGACCACTGTTTTCTGATACTCTCCCCAACGGTTAATGTGACTTCGAGGATTGATGACATTGGTAAAAACCATGGAAGGACCCAAAAACACGTCATCTTCACACTCCACTCCGGTATACACAGAGACGTTGTTTTGAATTTTGACATTGTTCCCCAGCTTAACCCCTGGTAAAATAACCACGTTTTGACCAATGTTACATTGATTGCCAATCACTGCATTTTCCATCACATGACAAAAGTGCCATATCTTGGTTCCTTCTCCAATGGTACACGGCTGATCCACATAACTGGATTCGTGGACAAAGTAGTTCATCTCTTTCACCTCTCACACATGATGCTTCCCTTCAATCCAAGGGTAGCGGAATGCTCTTTCCTTCACGGGCTGATTTGTATATGGCCAAGATGATCTCCAGCGATTTTCTTCCTTCTCTTCCGTCTGTATTGGGTTCCTCCCCATTTTCAAGGACATCCAGCACGTTTTGATAATAGCCCGTGTGACCAAACCCATACACATTCGGCGGCAAATAATCTGTTGTTTGAATGAGTTTGTCGTCGTCATCGTACTCTTCAAACTCCCAATGCTCAATTTTGTTAACTGCTATGCCTCCTATTTTCACAGTGCCTTTTTCCCCCAAAATAGTGATGGACCCTTCATAGTTTTTAGGATGGGTGAGCATGGTCACGTTCATGTTGCCCAATGCACCATTTCGGAAACGAAGGGCTGCCACCCCCGTATCTTCAGTTTCGATTCTACGGGCCATAGTGGCTGTGTAGGCCATGACACTTTCAACAGGACCCAACAGCCATTCCATCATATCCACATAATGACTTGCCTGGTTAAGGAATGCTCCTCCATCAAATTCCCAGGTGCCCCGCCATTTGGCCTGATCATAGTATTCCTGGGGCCTTGTCCAAAAGACGTTGACACACGCCATATAGATGCGTCCAAAACGGTCTTTGTCAACCGCTCTTTTGAGAAGCTGAAGTGTTGAATTAAGGCGGTTTTGTTTGACCACAAAAAGCTTAACCCTATTCTGATCACAGACATCAATCAATGCATCTGCCATTTTCAGGCTGGTTGCCATGGGTTTTTCCGATACCACATGCAAGCCCTTCTCAGCCGCCATGATTCCCTGTTTGGGGTGAAGTCCACTGGGAGTAGATAGAATGACTGCATCCAAGTCTTCTCTTTTTAGCAGTTCTTCATAGCTTGTGTATGAGACGGCACCGGTTCTTTCTGCTGCTGATTCAGCACGTTGAAGAATAGTGTCACATACTGCTACGATCCGTGCGCGGTTTTGATATTTTTCAATAGCTTCTATGTGATTTTTTGATATTCTTCCGCAGCCTATTAAGGCAAATTTGATCATGTCTTTACTCCCATCCAGTATTTGTGAGTTGATTGTTTACGTACGCGGTGATTGCATTCTTGTGATTTTGATATAGCTATAAATGATATATGCAACATATGCAAGTATCCCAACTATCAAAGTTAGTACGATCAGAGGACTTAGAATTATTAAAACAATTCCTCCAATTGTGTACGAGATCAACTTCATGCTAAACAAAAAAACTTCATGCTTTCTGTGCACAATAGTCTTTTTAGCAGTGTCTTTGCCTATTTCATACATGATGATCCTTTCTGCTTCAATCGATTTTGCAGCAAGGAGTACATTATAAAAACCTCTTCCAAAGCGTTTATTTACAGGCACAACAACTTCGTCATACCTGGTTTTCTTAACTTCTGATGGCAGGTATTTCTTTTCAATCTTTCCTTCTTCAATGTAGAAATGAAATCGATTTATAAACGGATATACTTCATCTAAAAGAACCGAAGGTGCATGAAGTAATAACTCTATCTCATGATCAGGTTGTTCATTTTTAACATGCTCTAAAGCTATATCCAATTCTTTAAAACTGACAGACTTTATCACAAGTATCCGACTCTTTATGCTGCTCTCTATCACTTATACTCACCTCCCATTTTCCCGCCTACCACCTAAACATATTGCTCAAAGTATCTTTTCCTAAAGACTTGGTAATTCTTTCAATATTCATTTGGAATCGACGCGTAGGCCACAGGAGTGCAAGTTCTTTTGTCTTGAATTGGTCGTATTTCTTTACGTATCGATTCATCAATTGAGTATCTGTTTCAGAAAGCCCTTTTCTTTTTATACCTGCATATATTTCACTAATTATTTCATCTGCATGAAATCCATACCTCAACTCTTTAATGGAAAGAAATGTCTCTTTGCATGTTTTAGCTATCTTTTTTATTTTTTCCTTATCCATCATCATCATTTCAACATCTTTCATATTAGATCCGTTTGGTTCAATCGGAATATAATGTTCTTCAGGCAGCATTACACCACCGTAATCTCCAGGGGTTAATATTTGAACTGTTTCGAGAAGGGCTGCTTCAATATTGCGTGGAGAAATAGCCGTAAAAGTCCATTTGCCCTCTTCTCGCTGAAAGCAATGATCTTTAACATCTTCAAAACTTGCTCCTGGATGTGAAGAAAGATAGTGATTCACCTTAAATCGAATCACGCCTTTTGGGTCAAGTAGACTGCTCCCACTATTACTTCCCAACACAAATTTCGAATCTTCCACAAAGTCAAGCCATTGGTCACCATGAATCGTGTCTTTCGGATTCGTAGAAATATCAAGCACAAGGTCATATTTTTGAATGTTTGACCGAAAAACATTTCCAATAATACCTTTGATATATCGCGTGGAACCCAAGTAGGATTGCTTCGAACGGTAGCTTACATCAATTTTTCTTAACTCAAATGGCTTTGGAGTAGTGCATCGCTCGATCATCGCACCTGATATATATGCCGTATATCCCATTCTGAGCTTGTTTTTATTTGCCAAGTTAGGATACAATACATCCCAATGCTCTGGGCAAACTGTGTATATCAAGTCAACGTCCCATTCGATCAGCCATTTTTCAAGAATTGCACTGCCATCATAATCATCCTGAGGCATCGCAATCTTGAAAGCTTTAGAGTATTTTATGAACTGGTATTCTTTCAGTGTTTTATCGAGCAACGCATAGTGATGTCGATTACATAAAAATGTTGGCCCCAAAACAATGGCGTGAAAATCGATTTCTTTCACAAACTCGGGTAGTGGAAGGGCTGCGTTATGAACAATGTAATGGTGTTCAGGTGCATAATCGGGTAAGCTGTATTCGATATCTCGCACGGCTGAACGCCAGATTCTCGGATCCCCCATGCGGTGAAGTATCAAGATATTTAGCTTATCGGTCATCCGCTTCACCTCGTTTTGACCTGTCCGTTATATACTTATCCACTTCCGGCACAAAATAACTGTGGGTCCGCATAGTTCGCAGGATGTGTTCTTTTTCCCGAATAGTCCACAGTAGTGTTTTTTCAAGTCCTTCCGGGATGGATATTTGCGTTTTAAAACCCAGTTTTTCTTTTGCTTTCTCTGTGGATCCAAATCGTTTGCCGGATCGATCCCAATCCCGGGGCGGCAGCAGATCAACGGGTGTCTTATTACCAGCGAGTTCATTGATCATATGAGCCAGATCCCAGATGGTCGTTTCTTCTCCTGATGCCAGATTATATACTTCTCCCGGCTCACCTTTAAGGGCGCAGGCAATTAGACCTCTGGCCATGTCTTCCACAAAAATAAAGTCCCGGCTAGCATTTCCTCCGTTATCCAGAGGCAGCGCCTCGCTGTGCAATGATTTCCAGACGAAGGTAGGCACTACGTTGCGCCATACGGTGTGAGCTGTTCCCCGCCAACGGCCGGCTCCCAGTATTTCCCGAGGCCCATAAACATTCTGAAAACGAGCCTTTACCAGTGGCAGTCCATAATGCTGGAAGTAGTAGTTCCCATACAGCTCTCCAATGAGCTTGGAAATGGAGTAAGGGCTGTCATGATAAAGGGAGACGGGTGCTTCCTCTGTGGTTGATTTTGCTTCATCAAAAGTTTTCTCTGCAACAGCACAACCAGCAGCGGCGTAGACCACTTTTCGAAGGGATGGAAAGTCTTTCAGGGTGTCAAACAGTTTGAGGGAAGTTAGTGTGTTATTTTCATGATCTGCAAAGGGGTCTGCGATGGAGGACTGATTGCCATGGTAACACGCCAAATGAAACACGTACTGAATGTCCCGGGGCAAGTGGGATAAAATTCTGTTGTCGGTGATAGATCCATGAAGAAATGTAACCCGGGGATCATCTGGCAGATTGCACATATCGGAAGAAAGCAAGTTGTCCACAATAATGAGGGCTGCTACGTTTTCGTCTTCCAGCAAGAAATGGCAGAGATTGCTTCCCACAAATCCTGCCCCCCCCACCACTAGTATCGTGCTATTGGAAAATCCCAAGGACATCGTTATTTCTCCTTATCTGTTGGCTGTTGCAGATGGCTATAAACATCTGTTATGCCGTAAGCATCATACCATTTTAGTTGGTTATTGATGGTATCCTCAAAAGTAACCTTAGCTTTCCATCTTAATATTTTCTCAGTATGCGTGGGATCCAGCACCATTACAGAAACATCGTCCTCTCCAGGTGGCAGGATAGGGACTTCTGGTGGTTCTATTCCCAGGTGCTGGCTGACGACGTTGTAGATGTCTTGAATGCTGTGACCTTCTCCTGTTGAAACATTGTACACGCCTGTGGGTAGATCCTCAGGTTCCAGCAGTTTATCCATCAGGGCAAGAAAATCGCTCATGTCTAGAAAATCCCGGATAGTGTCACTACAAAAACAGTTCTGGCCGTTTTTGAGGCGCTGGTAAAAAGTGGGAATAGGTCCAATGGCTAACCGGGGACCGCAGATATTTGCCATGCGCAGGGAGATAACTGGCAGGCCTGAACTCATCAAATAAGCTTCGCCAGCAGTTTTGGATATGCCGTAACTGGTAAATGGCGCAGTGGGATGGTCAATGGGTACTGGAATGCTATGGGGTCGCCCGTAGCAAAGAGCTGTCTGAAAGTTGATGATACGCTTAACCCCTTTTCGAAGAGATTCCCTAGCCACCAAAATAGCTCCCGTTACATTTGTAGCGACATCCTCCTGCCAGTCTAACGGGTCTTTGTACGCAGCAGCACTGTGAACAACTATTTCCGGCTCAAAAGAGTCAAAAGAGTGGGTCATCAGCCTTTCGTCAGCAATACTGCCTTCAGTGATGGTTAAACCAGGTACTTCTGAGAGCACTTCCTGCTTCCCTGTGGCAAAGTTGTCAATAACCAGGATTTCATGCCCGGCAGGAAGCCAATGTTCCACCATATTTGAACCCAAACACCCAGCTCCTCCTGTGATCAGTATACGCATGTTGTTCGCTCCTTACTTTTTATCGTCGTGCTTCAGGTGAGTATACCCTCCAGAGACACCAAATTGGCTGAAATACGCCACAGCTTCGCCAACCGTAGTCGCCAAGGAGGTGAACTGGATCTCTCCAAAGTCTTTGAAGGTACGTGTGGGGTCTAAAAGGATTGAGGGGGCATCGTCGGGTCCCAAATCACGCACCTCTGGTTCGGGATACTCGGTAAGATTCATGGCTTTCACCACGGCATCGTACAGTTCTGCAATGGCGATGTCTTTCCCAGACGAAAAATGGTAGGCTCCGTGGCCGATGCCATCACACGCCTGTAGCACTGCGCGAGCCAAGTCTTTTACGAAAACAAAATCCCGCCGTGCCTTGGTAACAAAGCAGCGTTTCCCCTCAGACAGGCGTTGGTAAAAGATAGGCAGGGGACCACTGACGTTTCGGGGTCCAACTACGTTGGCTAATCGAAACGTCACATAATCAAGGCCTGATATTTCCAGAAAATCCTCGTTTGCTGTTTTGGTGATGGCGTAGCTGCTATTAGCTGGGAATTTGGGATGCTCCAATGTGATGGGCTGCTCTAAGGGTTTGACGCCGTAGCATAGGGCTGTCTGAAAATATATGAAGCGCTTAACGCCATTGTTTTTGGCTGCATGGATGATATTGGCACCGCCAACGCAGTTGGTCAGGCTGTCGTTGTACCAGTCGTCAGGATCTTTGTATGAAGCAGCGGTGTGGACGACAATATCAGGCCCGAAGTCCGAAACCACCCTGTTCACCAGTCCATTATCTGCAATGGTGTCAATAACCACCTGAAGGTTTGGATGTTCTTTAAGATGTTCTCTCCTTCCAGTGGCCAGATTGTCGATGACTAGCACCTGATCGCCCCGTTCAAGAAGCATCTCGGCTACGTGCGATCCAATTTGACCGCAACCGCCTGTAATAAGTATTTTCATTGCATTCATCTCCATTTCTTCGATCCCTTCATATCTTCTCTTATCATTTCGCTATCAAAGAGCGAAAATGTGTCTTTTTATCATGAAATTCCTGCTGCCAGAGTTCCAGGCAAAGAAGCCCCCAGATATTCCGGCCAAACTCCAGTTCTCCATCCAGCAAATCAAGCACTTTTTTGTTATCTACAAAGCGACGCGTAAGTGCTTTTGATGAAGAAAAAGTATCTTGCACAAAATCTCTTGCTTCTCCTTTCATCCACTGGGTGAATGGCGTGGGAAAGCCCTTCTTATCTGTGCGTTCTGTTATTTTTTTCGGCAGATGGGGCCTGGCAACCTGGTGCAGTATATGTTTCATGCGGCCATCCTTAATTTTAATGTTTGCCGGCATGGTGGCCACCAACTCCACAAGCGGATGATCTAAAAATGGGACCCGCGATTCCACTCCCCATGCCATTGACATTCGATCTTCCACCTGTAGGAGGGCAGGAAGCAGTGTCTTGAAATCAAAATGTGTCATCTGGTCCAAGTAAGATTCTTTCCCCACGTTTTTTCCTTTAAAAATAGAGCGAAATGTTTCGTATGGAGAATACTCACCCAGCTCTTCCCAGCGGATTTCTTCTCTCAAGTCAGGCGCTCTGTTGACCAGTCTAAAGTATCTTTTGTCCATCTCATCAAAGAGTCCTTCCCTCCAAAACTTTTTTAGCATAGGTTTGTAATCATTTAAAGCCGTCAGGTTGGGTATGATGGACTCATAGGTGAGTACAAAACTCGGGCTGTTCATAGTGCCTTCGATGGCTCCTTTGATACACTGTTCAAAATAGGCCACCAAGTAGCGAGTGTAGCCACCGAATATTTCGTCTCCCCCTTGTCCTCCTAAAACAACCTTCCGGTACTGGGAAGCTTCCTGAGATACAAGAAACTGTGGCAGAACGCCTGGCCCTGCAACGGGATAGTCGAGATGATAGATGACTTTTTGGATGTGTTCAAGAAAATCAGCACATTTAATATCACGCACTTTTAGGTCGAAACCGCAGTGCTCTGCAAGGGTTTCTGCGTAAGGACTTTCATCAAAAGACTCGCCATACTCGCTAAAGCGACCGTTAAAACCCATCATTCGATTTTCTGGAATCAGGTGAGCAGCCAAAGATGCAATGGTGCTTGAATCCAGCCCTCCAGAGATGTAGGCTCCCACAGGAACATCGCTTTTCATGTGAAGGGTCACTGTTTCGGTGAGCAACTCAGTAAGCCGTTCCATAAAATATTTCTCAGTATGGTCGAAGTCCAGATTATAATACACTTCCCAGTAACGATCTATCCTTAAATTTCCATCCCTTACTCTCAATTGGTGGGCGGGGGGCAATTCTCGTATTCCATTAAAGAGCGTTTTTCCTTCAAGGCAGAACTGGAAAGTCAAGTAATCCTTTAATCCCTCCACGTCCGTTTCTATATCTGGTACGAAAGGAAGAAGGGCCTTGATTTCAGAAGCAAAGTACAGCACATTGTCCACTATCGTATAGTAAAAAGGTTTGATTCCAAATCGGTCGCGTGCACAAAAGAGCACCTGCTTCCTCTCATCCCAGAGGGCGAAGGAAAACATTCCTCTGAAGCGATTTATACAAGACTCTCCCCATCTTTCATAAGCTCGGAGAATCACCTCTGTATCAGAAGCCGTGCGAAAAAGTTCTTCCCCGAGCTCTCTACGCAACTCCTGATAATTATATATTTCACCGTTGTATACAATCCAGTTCCCATGACCATCGGTCATCGGCTGTGCAGCTTCGGGAGAAAGGTCAATGATGCTCAGGCGGTTATGGCCTAAAGCGATAGAGCCGTTCTTATGTACCCATTCACCAGAACCGTCGGGTCCTCGGTGGCGTAGAAGAGTGTTCATGACCCTGATGATTTCTTGATTGTTTGGGACGGGGTTGTTCGTGATGTTTTTTACTCCCGCAATGCTGCACATTATGTCTCTCCTCCGTCGGTCTTCTCAAGGGATTGTTTTTCCAATTGATAGCACGCATCAATCCCTGCCACAACTCCATTATGCAAAGGAATCCCTTTTTCATTAAATGTCAACTCAGATAAAAACACCCTGTGTTCTTCAGCTAAACGCCGATCCTCAGTTGCCTCCAAGCGCTTTCCGATATACTTCATTTCTGTCTTCGAAATCGCTGCTCCTTTAAGTTTTCCCTCGAATCCATGCGAACGCATCAGAGAAATAAAATCACCCGGTTTGTAACAATTTGATATAGGACAATTCTCTCCATCTGTCGAACGTCGAAAAGCTTCAATTATAGATTTTTCTTTAAATTTTCCTTGTTGAATTTGAAGAATATATGCCACGTATAAGTGAACCCATATACTTGAGTAATTATAGACCATCACTGAAATTTGGCCATCATCTTTCAATATGCGGTGAAGTTCGTTCAATATAGCACCTAAATTAGCACAATGATGCAGTACCCCCGATGTATGAATGTAGTCGACCGACTTGTCTGGCAACGGAATATCATTCTTGTTCTCATCTACTTGCATAAATTCCGCATTTTTGTTGTGTAATTGCAACCTCCTTTTTGCAGCTTCAAGTGCTGTCGGCGAAACATCAGCTGCAATAAGTTTTTTTACATTCGAATACGTTGCAAAGCCCACAACGTCATTACCGGGACCACAACCATAATCAAGTACCACTTTGCCATCCTGACCATGCACAGGCATCAAATCAATATATCCTGGATACTGGTCATTGCGCCAGTGAAAATGCTCCAACGACTCTTCGGCAGATGTGAATGCTTTATTTGCAACCATATGGCCTGTCCAGTAAGCTGCTGACCCCTTGTTTGATACAATGGTATGAGTCGTGTTCGATTTGATATCTTTCAGCTCTCTATTCAAAGAGCATTCCTCCCTCTTGATGTGACAAAAATCCACTCATTTATTACTTCTTTTAATAGCCTCTTTCCGCCATTCGATGAGATTTCTCAAACCTTCTTCCAGTTCAATTTGTGCTGTGAAGCCAATTTCCATTTCTGCTTTCTCAGTGCTCCCAATTCGGTTGGTTACAAATGTCTGGCCTGCTGATTCGTACTGAATATCAAGATCGGACCCGGTGATTTTTAAAATCATTTCACAAAGCTCTTTGATGGTTGTTTTGGTGCCTCTTCCCACATTATAAAAAGTGTCTGTCTCATCCGCCTTAAGGGCACAGATATTTGATCTTGCCACATCGGATACATAGACGAAGTCATAGGCTTGGGAGCCATCTCCGTACACAATGGGAGAAAGTCCCTGATCAATGCGATCCAGAATCTTCATGATAACAGCCACGTAGGCACCTTTGTAATCCTGGCGGGTACCATAGACATTCATGTAACGAAGACCAGCGTAGTCCAACCCGTACCTGTCATGGTATGCTCTGCACATTTGCTCCCCAGCAATTTTGGTGGCACCATAAAAAGTGCGGTTGTTGTAGGGGTGTTCTTCTGACATAGGCAGTTCAACAGCATCTCCGTAAACGGATGCGGATGATGAGTAAATCAGTTTTTTGATATTGTTTCTGACACAGGCTTCCAACACGTTAAAAGTTCCCTGAATGTTGACGTCAAAGGCAGCACGTGGATACTCGTAGCACTGAAGGAGCCAAAGAGCCGCCAGGTGAATGACGTAATCCTTCCCCTTCATAGCACTGTTTAATATGTCTGTTTGGGTAATATCGCCACCAATGTCATATATGCTTACCCGCGGATCTTTCAGGGCAATTTTTAAATTATCATATGTACCGCGACAAAAATTGTCATACACGACGATTTCTGACACATCTTCTTTAATCAGTTCTTCCACCACATGAGATCCGATAAAGCCTGCACCACCAATTACTAAACATTTGCTGCTCTCAATATTTGGCATAAGACCACTCTTAATTTTCATTCTGAATGCTCCTATCGTGATTGTTTAGTAATGAAATGAGTTGTGTGATTGTTCAAAACTCCATCTATAGTCCTGAAATACATGCGTTTTCGAGATGATACATCTTTGTGAAATATTTTTGTCGCTCTCATAAAAAAGCGTGCTACCTCTGTCTTTTTAATAATCGGCTTAATGTTTCGCTTCAAATCTCGGTGTATAATGCTTAGGTATATAATATACCTATCAAACCAGGTCAAGCTAAAAATCTTGTCCTTTAACAATTTCAACTGTTCCTCTTTAATGTGAGAGTCTGACCACCCGTCCGGCTCACGTACTAAATCTTCCCAAATATATACTAACCAGTTTCTTTTTTTAAATTCAAATGTTAAATTGCACCTTCCTTTAATAGCTAAGTAGTCCCTTGCAACCATATTATTCGCAGAACGATACGCTTTTGGTACTAAAAGTTCTTCAAATATTTGGTCATTATTGAAACTTTTCAGGAATGCGAGCGCATGTTTATCGTTCCGAGCTACGTTGCCTCCATTTGATAAGTCTGTCCTAATGTGAACTATCCCAGGATCAGAGAGTTCCATTGCAGATTCAACCAAAGATAGTGCTAAAACCATGGAGGTATAGTCAGGAGCTATAGCGTGAAAGAGGGCGCCAGAGTGCTTGATGATTTTGTGGCAGAGAGCTGCTTTGTATGCTCCAAAGCATATTTTTCCTCTAGTGTAATGGGGGGGATCTTGCTCAGAACGCGAGCACCTGGCCAAGCCCTTCTTTGAAAGTTCTTCTTTGCAGTTAAAGGGTTTGTACTTTTCGCCGCTTGAGACACTACTGGTCTTTTGGTGATAAATGCCCGTTCCAAAGTAGTTGGGGAATTTAATTGGCGAATAACTATTATCGATCCAATTGACGATGTCCGGGCTCATTTCACTGACACAGTGATGTGTGCGTTCTAGCGTATCCGGAAGAAGAAACATTTTATCTGTCAAATAAAGTATGTACTCGCCTTCAGTGTAGCTGAAAGCTCTATTCCAATTTTCAACCATATTAAGGCATGACTCTGTTTGATTGTACTTGATATTCAGCTTCCATGTTTCAGCAGCCCGCTCACATATCTCTTTGCAAGATAACGCAGGATCTGTAAAGTTGTCCGAAATTACTACTTCAAAATCTTTGTATGTTTGCCTTGAGAGAAAAAGCAATGCCCTCTCAATAAATTGAGGGCGATGGTGCGTTGGATACACAATAGAAAAACTTACCATTTTTACTCCTCCGGAATCAAATTCTCCTCAAATATCCCTCTGGTGCAACAGTGATCACCAGCTTGTTCTCGATCATTTCATCCAGTTCATACTTGAGGGGTAATCCATCGGCTGCTTTTCTACCCTCTTCGGTCAGACGACGAAAGTACTCACGCACAGCCGTCTTCGGGTTGTTGCCAGGGCCCCAGGGGCGATCTGGGAACATTTCTGCAGGCATATTCTCAACTATGGTGTCAAAAACAACACAGTAACTTCCTCGAGTGGTGAGAGGGGCATACGCTTCCAGTTCTGCTAACACGTGCTCATGTGTGTGATTGGAGTCCAGCATAACCAGAATTCTGTCGTATTTGGATGCGATTTTGTGCACCTTCTCAACGATCTCCGGCGAAATACTGTCTCCTTCGATCATCTCAATTTTATGGGCCAACGGATGCGCTTCTATTGCTGCTCTATTATGTGGACGTATCTCGATGTCGAGACCAAGAACACGGCGTTGGCTTATCTTAGGGTCCAAAGATTCTCCTGTTACAGCGGCGTCGCAATAATCCAGCATCGCTAGCATAGCAGCGTTCATCACCAGTGAACCTCCGTGAGCGATGCCTGTTTCAATGATCAGATCAGGTTTGATAGACCATATCAGTTCCTGCACAGCGACCATGTCCTGGGGGTACTGGATGATAGGACGACCGATTGATGAAAAGTTGTAAGAGTAGTGAGCCAATAAAGATTCCTTCATCAAGTCATGAGCAGCTTTCTGTAAAGACCTGTTTGCTGAATTTGATATAATTCTCTTTTGAACTTCTTTTTTAAAAGTCATTATCTATCCTCCAATATTGAAAGCGCTCTCCAGCCACGTCATATATCTCTTTGGCGTAGTTCGAGTTCATAATGAAAATTGTCGAGCCATCAGGCAAACTTTTCAAGACTTTATCTGGTGATGAGACTTTCAAACCGGTTCCACCCAAGTACTTCCCTTGTTTTGCAGGATTGATATCTATTATATGCTTGATTTCAGCACCCATCCGCTTCATGAAAAGCGAGAATATGACTCCCTTCGAGGCTCCTCCCCAGACTACATATGTTCCTTCAGGATCTTCTTTCACCATGTTAGATGCAGAATACAAGCCTTTCAAGAAATCATCTGGAATAATAGCTAGTTCTCCCCGGAAAACTGGTGCTTTCAATGTAGAAAGGTCGGCGAGCACATAAAGATACTGCCCATTAAATAAGTGTCCCGACTCGTAAATTTTTCCAAACATGCGGACAAAGTCATCTTTACGGAAATAGTTGACGTGCTCGTAAAAAATATCGAACCATGCACGATTGTGACATATCCAGTCAAAACACGGAACTTCAATGTAAATCATTGCATCAGGTTTTAAGGATCTGATCTGAAATAAAAATTCGACAGGGTTAACAATATGCTCTAAAACATGGCGTAATATAATCCCGTCAGCTTTGATAGAGATCTCCGGGCCGTAATACATCTTTTTTATAGCAGGATTATCACCTTCGTAGGAAGGGTCGTAACCAATAATATCAAAACCCTCCGATGTAAGGTGTTCCAAAAAATACCCTTTTCCGCAACCAATTTCTACTAACCTCATGCCTTTCCAATAATGTAAAATGATATTGCCTACTTCTTGCAAATGTTTGTTGAAAATGGCTGAACTAGCCTGTTCATTTTGATATGACGAATCATAATGCATAAGTGCTTCATCAAAATCGGAGTTGAATATCAGTCCCGTGTTTGTGTCCTGGACCAACACAACATCCCCTTTCGGACATTTAATCGCAGCCACTGGTGAATCATACATCTTATTTTGAAAAACCGGCAACCGATCTACACGGAATATCGTTTCCATTTTGATCTCCTCTCTCAAATTTGGAGAGCTTCATTCCATCTGACCAGAAGGCCATTGGTTCATACTTCGGGTATTGAAAATGTCCCAGATTAAGCTTTATTTTCCATTTGTTCTCGTATATCCATCTTTCCACCATCGTTCGCATTGACACAGGCTGACCAGATGCAATGTTGAGAATGCCAACATTGGCCTCTTCCTTGGCAAGATCAACAATATACGCGGCTGCTTTTTCGATTGGTAGATAGTCACGAAGCTGCTCTCCACCGGACATATTAAAGTACTCTTTACCTCGATGTACAGCCTCTCGCAACTGGGAATAAATCGAGTTTGATGACTGCCCCTCTCCGTAAAGATAGAAGAGACGACCCCATGTGAAATTAAATGGATGTTGTTGTTGAAGATATTCCAACTGGATACGCAACGCATTCTTAGCATAACCATAAGATGTTGAGGGACGTGCTTCGAGTTCTTCCTTTAAAGGGCCGTACTGCATTCCGTACTCAAGACAAGTGCCAGCAACAATAAGAGTTTTCAACCCTTCTTTTACGAGCAATGATAAAAAACGATATTGACTAGGCAACTCTGTCTCAATGTGATGCATCGAGTTATAGTTTGGTAGTCCTCCCCAGGCAAGGTGAATGACAACATCAGGCGATCCGATAGAAGCAAGCACGCCTTCTTCCGCTTCAGAGATGTCCATCTGTCGGATATCGCAACTCCATTCATCTGGTATTTTCGACATGTTGCGTGCAACCGCAACCGTCTCAACAGGGTGTCGAGTTAGCTCCGCAATAACGTACCGTCCAATGTATCCAGCAGCTCCCGTAACAGCAATTTTCATTCTGCACCTCCTCCGATTTTCTGAACAGAAGGCACCGCGACGTAAAACTCGCCACCCCATTCACGGATGTACCCGTGCTGTTCAACAATCTCATCTGCAATATTCCACGGTAACACTAATACTGTATCCGGTTTTCTCTTTCTTAGCTCATCCGGGTGCAGGATCGGGATATGACTCCCTGGCAGATACTTCCCCTGCTTAGAGGGGGCTGCATCACAGACATATGGGATCATGTCGGGTTTTATACCAGCGTAGTTGAGAAGGGTGTTTCCTTTGGCTGCGGCACCGTATGCGGCGATTTTACGTCCAGATCGTTTCTGATGCAGAAGAAAAAGAAGTAGATCGTTCTTGATTGTCTCTGCTCTATGTTGAAAGTCAGCGTAAATTTTATGGTCGGACAAACCAAAACGCTCTTCAATATCAAGGAGCATACGAACATTTTCCATGGTGGGACGTAAATCGTTTGAATGGCAAGCATGGATTCGAAGACTTCCACCGTGCGTTGGCAGTTCCTCCACATGGAAAATACGGAGATCCCCAGAATTAAGAATACGCATCGTCGTTCCCAACGATAGGTATGAATAGTGTTCGTGGTAGATGGTATCGAACTGTGCGTGTTCTATCAGGCGCATGAGATGTGGAAATTCCAAGGTGATGGTACCACTAGGTTTAAGTGCGATTTTGAGTCCTGCGACGAAATCATTGATATCGGGAACATGAGCAAAGACATTATTGCCAATCAGTAGGTCCGCCTGTCGACCTTCATTCCGCAATTCTTCCGCAAGTGTTTGTCCAAAAAAGCGTCGAAGCACGGGGATGCCGAGAGCCTCTGCAGCTTCCGCAGTGCTGGCTGTCGGTTCGATACCCAAGCAAGGAATCTTGCGGGCAACAAAGTTCTGTAGGAGGTATCCGTCGTTGGAAGCAATTTCGATGATAAAGTTCTCCTGTGTCAGTTTTAGTTCGTCGATGATTGCAATGGCGAAAGAAGCAGCGTGCTCCAGCCACATTCCAGAGACAGAGGAAAAGTAGGCATAATCGTGGTTGAAAAGTTGGTCGGCTTCGGCATAGTCCTCTGTCTGGACGAGTCGGCAGTTGTCGCATACTTTTAGCTTCAGCGGAAAGGACAGCTCTGGTGAAACCAGGTCATCTTCCGTCAAATAGGCGTTGGAAGGAGGCGCAAATCCCAGGTCAATAAATGTACGCTTCAACTCTATACCACAGTGTCTGCACTTCATAAAGATACCCCCGTATAGGTCGACAATATGAGCGGGTGGCTATTGTCTTTATCTGAAAGGTCTTTGAGAGGTAGTGGCCATTTTATGTCAAGCACTGGATCAGTAGGCCGAAGTCCTGCTTCACTTTCCGGTTGGTAGAACTGCGTATGTAAATAGAGCATTTCACTTTCCTCCTGAAGTACTTGAAAACCGTGGGCACAGCCTTCGGGGATGACGAGCATCCTGGTGGTATAAGGGTCAAGTTCTTCGGCGTGCCACTGGAGAAATGTTGGAGAGTTTTTGCGCAAGTCAAGAGCCACATCAAAAACTCTTCCCCGAAGACAGCGCACCATCTTCATTTCGGCATGAGGGGAATGTTGAAAGTGCATGCCTCTTACCGCTCCAACTTCCCTCGTTTGAGAGTGGTTGATTTGGACGATGCGCCTCTCTCCGAGAACAGTGGCGAGATCATCTGCGCAGAAAAGACGAGCGAAGGATCCCCGGTGGTCTTTAACTGCTATTGTCTCAATCACAGAGACACCCTGTATTGGTGTTTGTCTTATCGTCAGTCTTTCACCCATGTCATTCCCGCGCCGACGGCATCCTGAATATAGCGTTCCAGTTGATCATCGGTGCGAACTTCCCCCTTTTGTAAAAAAGAATGATACCAAGAAGCCGTATAAAAAACAGTTTTTTCAAGTGACCATACTGGACGCCACATCAGTTCCCGATGCGCTTTTTCGCTGTCAAGAGAGAGCTCAATAGCCTCATGGGGCTTTTGCTGGTTGGAAACATCTTTCCAGAGCACTTCAGTGAAGTGAGATTCAAAGAGGTTAAGGATGTGACTCACTGTGTTGTTCTCTTTCAGATCAGGACCAAAGTTCCATGCCTGGCGAACTCGCTCTTTCCTTCAAAAAGGTGTGCCCCTAAGAGTAAGTAACCGCTAAGGCAGTCCAACACATGCTGCCAGGGGCGAGTCGCTTCAGGCGAGCGGATTTCAAGCGTCTCTTTCGTTGTGATAGAGCGTGCAATATCAGGAATGAGGCGATCTTCAGACCAATCGCCTCCACCGATGACATTGCCAGCACGAGCAGTGGCGGTGAGCGGCATGCAAGATGAGGCAAAGAAGGATTTTTGGTAGCTGTCGACAGCCATTTCACACGCCGCCTTTGAGGCGCTATAAGGATCGTGTCCACCTAATGGATCAATTTCAAGGTAGCCGTTGGGGCGGCTCTGCTCTTGGTAAACCTTGTCTGTGGTGGCAACAACGAGAGCGCGGACGCATTCGGCCTGGCGGCAGGCTTCCAAGAGATTAATCGTTCCCATAAGGTTAGTGCTCCACGTTCCCGTGGGATCAACGTAAGAAGCACGGACAAGAGGCTGAGCTGCCAGATGGAAAACAATTTGCGGTTTTTCTATGGTGATAACCTCTACCGTACTACGAAGGTCTCGGATGTCGCAACGGTACTCGCGCACATTAGTTCGGAGCAAACCCCAGTGGTTAGGCTCAGTTGCAGGGTCAAGGGCCAATCCAATGACGTCTGCGCCAAGATGAACCAGCCAGCGAGTGAGCCAAGTCCCTTTAAACCCAGTATGACCAGTGACGAGGACTTTCGTGTTGCGGTAGATTCCTCCGTATTGCTGTATCATTTCCACATCCTCCAAGGTGCTTTCCCTAAGCTCCACAGCTCTTCCAATTGGTTCTTTTCTCTTAGGGTGTCCATGGGCTGCCAGTAGCCATGGTGTAAATAGGCCATGAGCTGATTGTTTGCTGCCATCTGCTCCAATGGTTCCCGTTCAAGGCTGGTTCTGTCACCTTCTAAATAGTCGAAGATTTCTGGTTCCATGACAAAAAAACCACCATTAATCCATGTGCCATCACCCTTTGGCTTTTCCATGAATGCGCGGACAGAACTGCCATCGTACAAGTCGAGGGACCCAAATCGACCAGGAGCCTGAACAGCAGTGACAGTCGCAATCTTTCCGTGTTGCTTATGAAAGTTTACCAACGCAGCGATGTCGATATCAGCCACACCGTCCCCGTAGGTCAATAGGAAGGTTTCATTACCTATGTAGTCACGGATTCGTTTGACGCGGCCGCCTGTTAGCGTATTCTCGCCTGTGTTGACAAGACTCACTCGCCACGGATCAGCAGCATTTGAGTGAAACTGAACATCATTTCGACAAAGGTCAACGGTGATATCGGACATGTGCATGCAGTAGTTCTCATTGTAGCTGTCCATTGCTTGTGAAAGCTTCGGTAGCAAGTACGGCAGCGAATCTTCCTCATTGAATGCCGGTATTAGTAACCAAATCATCTGCGTGTCTCCTTTAATAGGTTGACTGAGCTCTCAACCCAACATGCCTCTCAGTGATTTCTTGATTTGTTGTGACGATTGCAAAATATCGAAAATTATCAATCCATTCTTGATTTAACATCCATATTTACCCAGTTATTAATTGTAGCAAGGCATGCGTGAACTCAATGCAAATTTACTGCAGTTGAGTCTTCTATTTCATGTAACTGCACTATCTACTTCTTGAACACATTGAAAATTCTGTACCCTCTCTTAGCTTTGATTGCACAATTTGAACTATTTCCAAATTCTATGACTGGAATGTCAATTGCTTTCGACTTATTGCTCGCTATATAGCCTCTGTAAGATTCCATTTCTTGCTTCAAAGCACCCTTAATATTTTCACAACTTATGAAAACAATTTCTCCCTTCAATTTAATAACCGATAACTTTTGTATTACCATATGCTCCTGCTGCATACTCCCATTGTTTTTCGTTGTTAAAGCATTGATTCCAGCAAACTTCATTTTCGAACTCGATACGACCCAATTTTCAATTGGAAATCTGGCATTTCCAAAATACTGTAAAACGAAACCGGCCCATTTTTCAAAGATTTCTAATGATGCATTACGCAGTTCCAGAGGCACTTCTTTATTTTTGCTAAATTGAAGTCCACGCTGGCAGACTCTCAATTGAACTCCATTCTTAATTGAATCAAGCCAAGTTTCTTCACCTATTATGTACGATTGAGTATAACACCTTTTTGATTTGATTAAATTTAGACTCTCATCGCCAAACCTTTTGGATATGTGGAGGAGGGACCAAAACTCTTCTTCAACAGATTTATCTTGATGCAAGTTAAGACAAGGTATCCAGTTTCCAGACGCTTCAACCTGCATGCACACCATCGTTTCACTATCTAAGTCTACGGGAATTTCCCATAAGGCTGTCACATCTTCATACTGTCGATCTTTCATCACATGCTCAGCCGTGCACGTTAACGTCCCATCCTCATTCACAGTCACTGCTCCCGCCAACACTTTTGGTTCTTCCAATAACAGATCTCGAACAACCTTGTGGGAAAACTCTACATAATCCCGTTGTTCATTGATCTTATATACATCTGATTTTTCCTGATCGATGGCTTCATGAAAATCCAATCGGCCTGTTGCGCCAATCTCTTCCAGGAGCCCTTCTTTCAAACGGGTGATGGAAATATCATATATCACCGAGGGTTCAATGAATTTCATTCTTATTGTGGCAAAACTGGATGTGTCAATCTTGATTTGGTTTTCAACAGGCTGCCATTCATCTGAAGATTGCTCTTTCTGATACTCAAAGGCAACATGCTGGGTATAGGCAGTTTTTACCTCGATATATTTCAAATCAATTTCAATGGGTTTTAAGTGGATGCTCCCGTTCCGTCCACCGACGCCCATTGCACTTAACAGTCGGGGGATGGGGTCAATGGGGCTCATTAGTTCTGCCTGACGCAACACTAGAACCCATGCCAATTGAGGGCTTGTGATAGATGCAATGAAATCCTCCATCACCGGCACACTTGTTTTCTCCAAGTCATCGCCCCACTGAGTCATGTGACGCTTACCGTCCAAAGGCAGCAAGGTCATGGAGCGAAGGCCATTGGAAAGTGGAAAGGTTTCCTCATCCAAATTAGCCTGATGGTCTTTAATGGGCAGGATGGAAACCCGATCTGGTTGAAGCTCCATCAGATAGCGAAAGTGCAGTTTTTTCTCTTTCATAGCTTTCAATGGTTGCTGTTCTGAAGGCCTCGGCGCTTCCATTTCTTCACAAAGGTACCACTGATGCTGAATATTGGCACTTAGTGAACGAAATCCCCACACCTCTGCTCCTCGGACGCAGGCATTGAGTGCATCATTTTTCACATAGTAAACATTATACCGATCATGGGGTCGTGCCTGATCCGGTTTCCATCCGGGTCTGCTGGCAGAAAACTTCACAGGAAGGGCGGCATCAACTTCTTCTCTGGTTAAACCTTCTGCCAGAAGTTGGCAGTCTTCTGTCTGGTAACCGCCTGTCTTATTGTAAAAATACTGGAGGTGGCCTTGGCTGTTGACATAGAACTGGGCACCCTTGCTTTTGCTTGTATCAATATCCTGCTTAAAATCAATGACATGCAGTAGATAGTCTTTTTCTTTGATTGCCGCGTAATACTGATCCAATTGTTCCTGAACATTGTTGTGGGCCATCAAAACACCTTCTTTGAATGTTTTCTTATCTTCAAGTATCATTTTCAACTTCTCAAGTCGTTAACCCTCGAGAGTGTGGCAACTTACTCAGCCGATGTGCCTGCCATCATGTCCTGAATTTCCTTCAATGATAATAATGATTCCATACTGGAGGAATATGATTGGATTTTGCGCTCTGTCTCTTGGGAAACCGGCTTCATCATGGGCCGAATACAGAACATGTCTTCATATTCCACCGCATACAGAGCTTCATCTTCCGTCATCAGCTCTTCATACATTTTTTCACCTGGTCGAAGACCGGTAGTTTGAATGGTGACGACCGAAGGGTCAAGTTGCAACTCTTGGCAATAATACTGGATAGCTACCTGGGCCAAGTCTCCCAGTTTGACAGCAGGCATTTTAAGCACAAAAATCTCCCCACCTCGGGCAATTTCGCAGGCCTTACGGATGAGGGTCACAGCCTCTTGCAAATGCATGAAGAAGCGGGTCATTTCCGGCTCAGTGACGGTAATGGTTCGATTTTTTTGAATTTGCTCTTTCCAGAGGGGCAGCACGGAGCCCCGGGAATCGAGGACATTGCCAAAGCGGACGGCGGCAAAGATAGTCTGGTCATGACCTTTGGAGTAGTCGGCGGAGGAAATAAGCCGTTCTGCCAGCAATTTGGTGGCTCCCATGGTATTGGTAGGGGCAACTGCTTTGTCGCTGCTGGTGTAGATCACCCGCTCCACCTTATTTTTCAGTGCGCATTCAATGACGTTTTGGGTACCCATCACATTGGTCTTCACCGCTTCAAAGGGATTGTATTCACAGGCAGGCACGTGTTTGAGAGCTGCGAGATCAAAGACGATATCAATGCCGTTCATAGCCCGGTCCAAACGGGCTTCATCTCGCACATCTCCCAGAAGGAAACGCAGGTTGTTGTGGGCTTTCATATGATGGCTCAGTTCTTCCTGAAGGATAAACTGTTTGTACTCGTCACGGCTGTATATACGAACTACACGGGGGGCGTCTTTCAGAATATCGCGCAGCAGGGCTTGCCCCACTGTGCCGGTGCCGCCGATGATGAGAATACTTTTATCTTTAAACATTGCACCCCTCCTTGACTCATTATATGGGAGTAACATCTTTTGACTGGTCAAACATCACCGTAAATGAAAGCAGTTTGAGAAGGGCTGGTTCCAACTCTTCTTCGACGATGGCAATGTGTGGCGCTATTTCTTCATGAGCTTTTTTAAGTGCTGTCAAATAATGCCCGAAATCGTCATGAATTTGGCGGAATTTTTCCTCCGGCTGCGAAAGACCGGCAATGTGATCCAGTCGGCGGGCAAAGGCTTCATGGTGAACTCTTATGGCTGGAAACAGACATATCTCATTATATACATTGGTATCCATTTTATTCAACCACTGGTCAATGCGGGGCAGCAATGCCTGCAGCAACGACATATCTGAAGACGAAGTGGTGATGAGTTCATGTATTCTGGACAGTATGCGCTCCATTTCCTCCAGCGCCTCCTGGAATTTTCGTTTTTCTCGCTTCAGCTTCTCCAGCCGTTCCTGAAAGTGATTGGCAAGGTATGGTTCATGATTATCTGGCAATAGTGGTCTGGTGGCTACTTCTGATTTATATAGTGTGGTTTCAAGCAGTTTTTCCATTGGTTGGTACTGGGTTCCTTTTATGGCCGCTCCCCTTCGGGTGGTGTTGATAAGATCCAGTCCCGGCATACCTTGAATGGCTATTTCAAGGTTTGTTTTCATGGTCAACAAGCCTCTGTTGGTGGTGAGCATTTCACCATCAACACTCTCCACCTCCACGTCACCGATGGCTTGAAGCTCTTTTGACCTCGCCTCACCAATGGCTGTATCTGCATAAACTTTATCGTTGAGATAAGCCAGGTTTTGGCCAGTTAGAATAATCGGCGAAAAACCAAGGTGATATAGAAGTTGCAGCGTCACAATGGTCACCGAAGGCGCATCATTTATCACAGGCATCTTGGCGCGTAATGAGGGCTTTTCAGGCTTGAAAAACCAGGGACTGGTGAAATCCTGATTTACCCAAAAATGAGCCTTGGGGCCGGGAAACAGGTCAGGTGTTTCATAGCCAACGGAGGTGCCAAAGAGTAGCGGAATATCGGTGATGCCTTGCTGACGAACTTGGTTAAAGACATTATAGTTGCTTCCCTGTGGATCGTAACTCACAACAGCATCAGGCCGAATACCGTAATGCAGCAATGTGCGATTGGCCGAACCGGCTGCAAAAATGTATGCCTTCTTTTCGGTTTTGATTTGACGAATGACCTCCAAATCATCCATCAGTGATGGTCCAGCTGCTACGATGAGAGCAGGGATGTTTGGAAAGGCTCCCTGTTGTTCCATGATGTTTGGTGTACTCATAATGTGGGGGATATTTCGAATGCTGTTGATCATCCACCGCGTTCGGTAATGTTGTACCACTTGAACATCTTGGCGTTTACGATTCACTGCCTCTCTCAAGCGGTTTTGCAATGCTTGGTAGGGCTGTGGGAACAGCTTGGGAATGCCGGATGAAGCAAGAAACGAGAAATAGCCATGACTATCTCTAAGTACCGTGTTGACAAATTCGTTCATGGTTAACGCTTCTTGACCACCCTGAATCGCCCGTATTTGCGGGCATTTACGGGGAGAAAATACATGATGTGCAGAAAGCGCCTTTAGCATTCTTTCTTCAGGTTCGAAAAGATAAAGCTTTTTAGTGGGGTATCTCTCCAGGATATGCTTTACAAAATAGCCAATTCCAATGCCAAAAATCACCAAGCAAGGCTGCCCTTCGATCGATGCAGCCTCTTTTTCCAAAAGTGCCAGTGCCTCCCGTTCAGGATCGTATCGGCTGTGCAGGTATTGCCTGCGGCCATTCATTTGAATGCTGGCTGTCATCTGACCATTTCGGGCTTGTTCCACTTGAATTGCGTAATCTTCGGGACTATTAGTGAAGCTCATGGTCCGGCACCTCATTGGGTATTTGCGGAATCATTTCAGGAAGTTTTTGCTGCATTTCTTTAAAGACGGGTTCCACCTCATAAGTAAGCAAGTCACCCACCAACACATGATCTTTGTTCTCAAGGGCTTCTGAGAATTCTCTGATGATTTCATCCAATCGATAAATGTCTTTCAAATATGCCTCCCAAGAATCTGAAGCCATAATAGCGTCTTTTTGTTGGCGCTCGTCCATTACCTGTACCGACTGAATGATCCATTGCAAGCTCTCAAAGAGTTCTGAAAGCTGTGTCCAGGCTTCTTTATCCGGTTCCTGATAAAAGGCTTCTCCCAGCTTTTCCAGAAGCGGAGTCGCGTTGTCCAGGAAATCCTGAGTGGATAACAGCACTTCGGAAATCATCGTCGCCAGTGTTTTTACCTTCACTTCCACCAACTGGATGCGCTCCCATCCATTTTCCATTGACTTTTGCCAGTTTTCAGCAGGTACGCCGTCAATTTCAACATGGCGTACAATGATATCATTTTCATTCATGAAGGACTGGATCTGCTGAATCACTTCTTCCAATGTGGTCTTGTTTGAAATCTGGTGTGTTTGATTTCCCATCTGAAGAATCACGGTTATTCACTCCCCTGATTACGGAATTTAACAGTAAACGTCATTGTTTGAAGGTGAAAAGTCTCCTGAGCAACACGATGAGCGATGACTTCGCCCGCCCATACCGGTAGTTGCTGAATCGATTGCATGCGCGTTGCCAGCGAATGAGGTTTAAGGTGTTTTTGTAAAACTTCTTTCATTGTTAGCTGCCAGGTGCCTTTGATGCGCGCCCCACCTTCAGTGGCATTGATGCATTGAAGTTGAGGTTCCCGGTGGATACGGCTTTCTATCCAGTGTCGATAACTATTGAGGTTGTTCGTAGTATATACCAGATCGCCATGATATCCCGTAATTTTAGTCAGCATCTCCTGATGCTTAATGATTCGTGAAGAAGCTGCGCTGGAATGGGTTTGTCCATTTAACAGGGCTAAATCCTGCCCGGTCAAAATGATTGGATTGCATCCCCAGCGAATGGCTACGTCCAGAGCGGCAGTGGCCACTGACCCGCCTGTTTCATTCAGGGGCAGCCCCAGTTGACTGGCAGTATGCTCTGCAGGTGGGTGCCCTTTTTGAAAGACCATTAATCGACTGCCTTGGTGGCGCAAAAAGGCGTTTTGATCACATGTTGAAAGACCAATGAGAGGTATCTCCAACCCCAGACCCTGCAATTGGTTGCGGTAGACAAATGATTGCCCGTCGGTAATCATAGTGAAATCTGGGGTGATGCCCTCTTTCAGCAGCGCTTTTGTTGCTCTACCCACCGACAATACCAGTGCATAGCGCTTTGCTTCGTGAATCGTATGTATCGTGTGATCAAGGGATGGACCCGCTGATACCAGTATGAGGGGAACATTTTTCAAGATCTGATTCAATTCTGCGGCATATCCGTCACAATGCAGGATATTTTCAGCAAAGTTTCGGTGCAGAAAGGACAGGTCCTGGTTGATGTTGGTGAGCTGATGCTGATACTGGTGCAAGATTTCTTTTAGGGAGTTCAGTGATGGATCCAATATTTTTAGCGCCGGTGGATAAATCAGCAGCTTGGCATTCGCTTCGTTGGCGTAAAGGCTGATGGTTGAGGCAATGGCCGGCAGTTGCGTGACAAGATGGATGGAAATAGAGGGATTTGACAGCAATGCTTCCAGAGATTTTTCATGAAGACACCGCATAAGAAGCCTTGGGTCCGACTCAATGACAATGATTTTTGCACCACGCGCCATCATGGACAGGGCATCAATATGATAGCCGAATCCCATTCCAAAAACAATGTAGGTCTCTACTCCAGGAGTTGCGTGATTTGCAGCCCAGGTGATCCCTTCTTTTTCAGGATCATAGCGACTGTGGTAATAGACGGTGTCGGCGCACTTGATGATGGGTATAGGTGCTCCTGTTTTTTTTGACAACGCCACCTGATAATCACTGGGATGAAGACTGTCACCTAAAGAGGCCTGTGTATTTTTCAAGATTCTGGTGATTTGTCCGTATTCATCGGGATTCAGTCTATCTTTCAGTCGGTGAAGATTTTGAGTGTATTGAGAAGACACAGCGCCTCATCCTTAATGATTCAATTAACCGATGATTGATTGATGGTAAGTGGAAAAGCCAGAGGATAACCTCTGGCTTTTGTTTTTGCAGCTTGGTTAGTTTATCCTAACAGTTGCAGTACGTTTTGTGGTGCCATATTTGCCTGTGCCAGCATGGAAGTAGCGGCTTGTGACAAAATGTTCTGTTTAGTGAACTCCATCATTTCTTTCGCCATGTCGACGTCGCGGATACGGGATTCTGAAGCTTGCAGGTTTTCAGATACGTTATCCAAGTTTTTGATGGTGTGCTCAAGACGGTTCTGGATAGCCCCCAGCTTGGAACGCTCTGCAGATACCTGACGGATACCACTCTCAATTTTAGTGATGGCCATGTCAGCTGCTGTTCGGGTGGAAATATTGATACCAGTACCGGAAACCTGACCAGCTACTGCATTTTCACCTTGAACGCCAAGGCTTTCAGCCGTCATTGACTTGATGTTAAGGCTGATGTTTTGGCCGGAGTTGGCGCCGATGTGGAAGGTCAAGGCTGTTGTTGCTAATCCGCCGCTCAACAGTTTTTGGGTGTTGAACTCAGTATTGTTGGCGATACGTGTCAGTTCTGTAGCCAATTGGTCCATTTCGTTTTGAAGAGCGGTTCTGTCAATGGATACGTTGGTATCATTGGCAGACTGAACAGCCAGTTCACGCATTCTTTGCAGAATGGCATGGGATTCGTTCAGGGCACCTTCAGCAGTTTGAATCAAAGAAATGGAGTCTTGCGCATTTCTGGAAGCCATGTTCAAACCACGGATCTGGCCTCTCATTTTTTCGGAGATGGAAAGACCGGCAGCGTCGTCACCAGCGCGGTTGATTCTGAAACCGGATGCCAGCTTTTCAGTAGCCTTTGCTACAGAGTTGTTGTTCAAGCCCAGTTGACGGTGGGAGTTCATAGCCATCATGTTGTTATTAATTCTCATTGTTTATTCCTCCTTGAATTGTGGTTCCCGCTGCTGCATCCTTGCAGGTTGCGGTAGATGGGTTGATAAGGTATAATGCATGTTTTCCGGCCGGGAAAACGGGTGTTGCAGTACTGCTGATTTGCTTTTCATAACATTTATCGTCTGGCGTGATGGATACTTTAGAGGTTGCATGAAAAAAATTTAGAGAAATTTTCATGGAACACAGAAAACCACCCGTTCCTGCTGGATGGCTTTGTCTGGAAAATAGCTATTTGGTTTTCATCATGTTTTTCAGGGCATCGGTATCGGCTGAATAGCCAGCTGCTTTTTGATTCTCTTCCTGGATTTCCAGGTACACTTCTTTGCGATAGATGTCCACATCCCGGGGGGCTTTGATGCCGATTTTCACCTTGCCGTCTTCAATGCCCAGCACTTTGATTTCGATATTGCCGCCCAGAATAATGCTCTCTTCCGGTTTACGGGTGAGTACCAGCATGGTTATCGGCCCCCTTCTGCAGGGGTTTCAGGTACGGCAGCAACCGCCTCTGGCGTCGAAGTGTCGGCGGCCTTTGCTGCTTCCATGAGTTGTTTGCTGGCTGCCAGTTCTTCTTGCACCAGGTGGCGGGTATGGTAGCGGTCGTCCTCCAGCACCACCTGTTTTCCCATAAGGGTGCGGGTGTTGAGAACAATGGGGGCGGTGAGGTTGATGGTCATTTCCTGCACTTTTTCTGGAATGCGGACAATGCAGAAGATCTGCACGTCTTCCTGCCCCTGAATTGCCAGCTTTTTCACCACATGCTCCGGCAGGTCAAAGTCGTAATTAAAACGGATGAGGAATGGGTTGGTCACTACAAAGGTGAGGCCTTCCTCCTCAACGGACTGGAGCCAGTGGAAAGGCACCTCTGGCTCAGGGTTCTGCACGAGGGCAAAACGTGTCTTTTCCTCGAATCCGGGAATGCCGTCGGGAAAAGTGAGGATTTTCGCTTCATCAATGGTGATGGTGCCAAAATGTTTGGTTTCCAGTTGCATGGGGCGGCCTCCTTTTCTGTACAATTGGAGGTCACAGTGGGGACGGAGGTGCAGTGACCCTGGAAAGCGGGTCACAGGTACCTCCGTCCCCCAGTGACCTCGTCCCCACTGTGACCTCTGTGACTCTCTTTAGGATGTGATTTGGGAGCTATGAATCATATACCCTGTCTTGTCGAACTCTAACTACCGAAGAAAATCCAGCAGTGTGGGTTGAATGATTCTGGCACCAACTGCCAACGCCGAACGATAGACGTTTTCTTCGTTCATCAGTTCAATAACCACCTGGCTCATGTCGGCGTCTTCAATTTTTGACATCAGGTCTTTGTAATTCAGGGTGTCATCTTCGATGCGGTTCACAATCAACTCCACCCGGTTGGTTTTGGCACCCACCTCAGACCGGACTGTCAACATGGCATTAATGTGGGCATCAATCTGATTCAGCATGTTGCTGATATCTTCCTGCTTACCCTCTTTCAGGTTGTCTGACAGTTTATCAAACATCTGGAAAAGGCCTGCTTTCTGCCCCGCTTCGATGTAGTACACTTTTGAGGTGCCCTCGACGACCATTTGATTTTCTCGAGACGTTGTCGGTGACACAGTGCCTGCAAAGTAAGCTTTATTATGGGCACTTCCAGACCGTTCAGGAGCAATGGCTTGAAGGGTGTTTCCCACACGGTTGAACCGGAATCCCTCAACACCTGACCCGCGGATGTCCGACAACGCCCTCAGCGCCGTTTCCACCTCCGGCAGGTAATTCGCCGGCGTCTGATCTGTCAACGGCGCCGCCCCTCCCAGGGTGATGGTGATGCGGTTCTTATCCGTCGGCGGGTCTTGGATGGTGTAGCCGGCAGCAGCAGTTTCGTCCCGGAGAAAAACAACTTCAACGCCATTAAACACAATGGTTGGCGGCGTGTTTCCACCAAAAGATGCTTCTGTGATGTCAGCGGTATAATCGGCTTCCCAAACAGCCGGAGTCGCATATTCATCCACAATGGTAGCATTTAATGGTATGGCTTTCAGGTATTCCACATTAGCGTTGACCGTGGGTGGATCTGTTGATGTATCAAGCTCATTGCGCTGAATCAGTTCAAACCGGTATTCACCCAAAACAGGGCCGGTGATTTCGCCAATTTCTTTCACGGCTGCGGTGATCAGCTCATCAGCAGGGAGTGCTCCCCAGTTGGCACCAACTGTCCAGGTGCCGTCTGCCAGCTTCTCCGGGCCGTCCCCATTGCCGTTGACAACAGTGAGGGAAAGGCTGCCGCTGCCATCCCGATAGGGCAACTCCAGTGGCCAGTCAGCTGCCCCATCTGTTGGAGCATACACCACTTTCCGCTCTTCTGCTTCAAAAATTTCAAAGCCCAGACTGTTCACCTGTATTTTTTCCCGGGTGCTCATTTCAAAATCCCATTTGTCGTCCAACACATTGGGATCCTGAGATTTCATTAGATCCATCAGATAATTTCCATATTGATCCAGCAGTGGCTGGTCGGTTTTTTTGCCGGAAAAAACATTTTTTCCTGAATAGCTGTAGTTGGCCAGATCAACCAGCTGATTTCGGATTTCAGATATTTCAGCCTCAATTTTAATGGTTTCTTCCTGGGTGAGGGTTTCGCTGGAAGCCTGTACCGCCAGTTCCCGAACGCGCTGCATCCCTTCCAGCATGTTGATGAGGGCGGTTTCGGTATTGTCCATGAAAGAGTAGGCATCTTCTGCATTGCGTTTATATTGGTCCATGACGCTGATATCGGTGCGCAGGCGCAGGCTTTTGGAAATGCCCAGGGGATCATCGGAAGGTTTATTGATTCGCTTGCCCGTGGAAAACTGAATTTGCTTGTCGTTGAGTCGGAGCATGTTGCGGTTCAGGTTCCGCATCATGGTCTGCACCATCATGTTGTTGGTAATGCGCATGGCTGTCCCTCCTTATCTACCCACTAAACCCAACCGGTTAATGACCACATCCAGCATTTCATCCATGGTGGTGATCATGCGGGCGGAGGCATTGTAGGCGTGTTGAAAGCGGACCATATTGGCCAGCTCTTCGTCTGTTGAAACACCGGAGTACCGGGTACGCTCATTGTCAATCTGCTCAGTAAGCACCTGCTGGTTCGCCGTATTGCGCATGGCTTCCTGAAGGTCAACCCCCAGGTTGGCCACCAGGGATTTCATGAAGTCCTCCGGCTTTCCTTCGGCAAACATGCTGTTTTTATTGCGCAGCGCCAGCATGTCCATAATGACACTGGCGTCACCAGGTAACAGGTCGATGGTGGCAGACGCAGGAATTTTATTGAGATCCTGCATGTCAAGGGAAACACCGATGTTTTTGGCCGTGATCAGGTGATGCTGGATATTACCGTTTCCATCATACATTTCCTCTGAGGCTCTTCCAAAAGCGCTGAACAGCAGGTACCCGGCCCCATAGGTGCCATCGGGATCGCCGATGCCATCCAGCACTTCACCCTTGAGGCCGTAACCGGTTTTGGCCACTTCATTCATTTCTTTGGCAAAGGTGCGGGCAAACTCGTTGAGCTTGCTAATGTAGTAAGGCAGGCCTTTATTGGTGGCAGTCGCTCCATCCCGGAGATCCAGCAGGCCCCGCAGTTCTCCCTGCAGGCTGTTGGGGTTGATATAACTGCCGTCTGCCCACTGCAGCTTGTTGATTTCCAAATCGACCCCCAGCTCTTCAAAGAAGGGGCTCTTTTCTTTGGTGGAGGCATCCAAATGATAGGAGCGGTCGTGATAGACCATGGGCTGCCCGTTGATTTGCAGCACCATCTTCTTGGGAAGATTCAGTTTTCCGGAAGGGTCGTTGGTATCTGACACTTCGACAATATCCACCTTGACATATTCGGAAAGCTGGTCGATGAGCAGGTTGCGCTGATCGCGAAGGTCATTGGCGTTGCTGCCATCAGCTTCAAACATGTAGATCTGCTTATTCAGGCGGGCAATCTGGTCAGACAGGGCGTTGACAGTGGTAACGGTATTCTGAACATCAAAATTCAGATCCACCACCATTTTCTCCATCTGGTCATACAAATGGGAAATGGTGGTGGTGACACCTACTGCCCGATCCAACACCAGGGCCCGGTGGGTGAGTTCGTCAGCATTTTGTTCTTTGCTCAACTCTTGAAGGGCTGAAAAGAACTGATCGACCACGGTGTTGATGCCTGTTTTGGAGGGTTCGTTGAACATGGCTTCCACAAAGGCCAGCCCGTTTTGACGGGTTTGCCAAAAAGCCAGGCTGTTGGCTTCATCCCGGTATCGAAAATCAAGAAACTCATTGCGCAGCTGTTTCACTGCCACCATATCAACACCGGTTCCCAGCATGCCTCTGCCGCCCATGATGGACAACGGGTTGGACTGGGTCTGCTCCAGCCGCTGCCGGGTATAGCCCGGGGTATTCACATTGGAAATATTATGCCCGGTGATGTCCAGTGCCCGCTGAGCAGCAAAAAGGCCTGAACGGGCTGTGTTGAATCCCAGAAAGGTTGATCGCATGGTTGTCACTCCTTCACTCGTCAGATACCGTTAAAACTTGGCATCAAAAAGCTGTTTCTTTTGCTTCTTCTCTTCATCTGCTTTTCGGTCGTAGGGTGATGTGGTGCTTTCGGAGCGGGTAAAGAGTTCCATATTCAACTGGATAAAATCCAGCCCTTGCTGAATCAGTGTTTGATTCAGCTGGTTTTTCTCCCCCACCTGGGTGATGAGCAGCCCCAGTTGCTCCTGAAGGTCTTGCAGCTCGCGGCGGTCGTTTTCTTCCAAAAAAAGAAGAAGGCCGGAAAGGTTTTGGGGTGCCTCTTCGAGCTCCTTCTCTTGGGCAAAATGGGCCAGCAAAGACTGACGGATCTGTTCAAAGCGACTCATTTCGCGGATGAACTGCCGTTCCTGTTCCGTTAGTTTTTCCAGTTCCTGCACGTTATTCTGAATCACCAGGCGGGATTTTGCCTCAGCCAGGTGAAGGAGTGCCTCATACAGTTTTTGTTCCTGTCTGAGAGCCACTTTCAGCTGTTCAATGGATCGGTTCATTCCATCACCTCTGGTCACCAGTCAACCGTCTTTAGAACAGGCTGCTTCGGTTGGAATCCTGAATCATTTTGGCGGCCACTTCTTCCGGGGTCGCCATTTGGCCCTGGGCCATTTTTGTCTTCACTTCAGCAATGCGGTCTTCCCGCACCTCCGGAAGCTTCTGATACGCCTTCATGGCTGTCTGAAATTCCTTCGCTTTTTCAGAAAGCTCGATTTTATCCTGAACGGAAGAAGCTTCGCCAGTCTGGCGGACAGCACCGGGCCGGTTTTTCTGATAGACCTGCATGGCCTGGATAATGTGTGGGTGATGCTGAATCTTCATAAAGAACACCTCTCCTTTCCGTTTCATCTCTATAAAGACTATCGGAAAAAAGAGGTGTGACTTTAGCATCTTTATGAGGTTTTGCCGTAAGATTTCCTGGCCACTTGCCGCAACTGCCCATTATCTTCTGCGGCGGCTCACATCCACATACATGCGTTGGCTCTTTTCTGTCTTCTTTGCTGCCTCAGGTTCCTTCTTTTTGGGTGTGATGGCCGAACGGAGTTCTGTGGCCATTTCGTGGGCACACTGCTCACAATACTTGCCCGACCGAATGGGCACACTGCAGCGCTGGCAGTCCAGTACAAAATTGTTTTCGTCCACAATTTCCAACCGGCCTTCCCGAAGATAAATCAAAATTTGTTTTTCATTGACTCCCGTGGCCTCATGCACTTCCAAAATGGTTGCTCCCGGGTTGTCATACACATATTCCTTCACAACTTTGTAATCGTCATCGGCATCGGTACGGCAACGTCTGCACAATGGATTCCCGTCTTCCATAAATGCACGGCCGCACTTGGTACAATTGATCAAGCTATTACTCATGGCAATTGGCCCCTTTCCTCTTCGAAATCAGTCCTTGTTCCCACACTCCCACAGCTATACCCGGTGGCTGTCCAGATCAGCCAGGGCAAAGGCTGCCACTGTCACCATTGCCGGATTCGCTGCCTGGAGTGCCTGTTCACAGGCGTTAATGGTGGCCCCGGTGGTATAGATGTCATCCACCAGCAGCAGCTGTTTTCCTCTCAGCTTTGGAACGGCTTCAGGGTTCAGGACCATGCTTCCCGCCAACGCCTGCTGTCGTTCAGCCCGGCTCAGACGGTATAGGGGTGCTGTGGGGCGGCATCGCTTCAGTCCCGCTGATTCATATGAAAATTCTAACACGAATGCCAAGTGTCTGGCAAGTAGGTCTGACTGGTTATATCCACGTTTGCGCTGACGCTGTCGATGAAGGGGCACCGGAAGAATGACCCAGTCTTCTCCCGAAACACCTTCCGTTGCATCAGCTTCTTTCAGCCTTTCCCGGATCTGTGCCGCCATGGCTGCTGCCATGAGGGGCACCAGATACTGCGCATCATGATATTTCAGGCAGGTGACCAGTTTGCGGGCACTGGTTTCATAATGGGCAGGAATCCACACCTTTGGCGGAAGCTGATGGGGTTCTGTCCAGGGAAAAGCAGCATAACAGGCATCGCACAAGCCGATGGTTTCCGGTTTCTGATAAACGTCGGGCAAGCCGCATCCCGGGCAGGGATGCAGGGGCGGATAGATAAAGTCCAGTACTGTTGACATCATTTGCCCGGCTCTGGAAAACCAGCGGGGCTTTTGCAGGGCACCAGACGGTTCAGGCAATGGGACCACTACAGACACCTCCTTCACACCTTTGTTGCTTAATCAGGAGTTTCATGGAACAGGGCCACTTGGGCCAGCCGACTGCCCAGACAACTATGGCGGTATTGAATCCGGTTGTTTTCCACCATGCGGTGGAGTACCGCCCGACTGCCAATGAGCACCACCAACACACGGGCTCTGGTGATGGCGGTATACAGCAGGTTACGGGTCATCAACACCCAGGGGGCAGGAAACAGCGGCAAAATCACCACAGGAAACTCCGATCCCTGGCTTTTGTGCACTGTGATGGCCCAGGCGGGTTCCAGTTCATCCAGCAGGGCGAAAGGATATTCTGCCAGCCGCTGGTCATCAAAGAGAATGGTGAACAACTCTCTTTGAGAATCAATCTGATGGATTCTTCCCAGATCGCCGTTGAAGACGCCCCGGTTTCCTTCTTCCTGACCCATGGTTTTGATACGGCCTGTGGCAGTGTCTTCCACCACCCGCCGCCATTCCAGGCTGTAGTTGTTGCGAATTTGCATCACCCGGTCGCCTTCACGAAAGACCTTGTCTCCATGATTTTTCTCTTTTCGGTGGGGTGCCGGGGGATTCATCACCTGCTGCAGATGCTCATTTAGTTGCCGGGTGCCTGTATACCCTTTCTTGGTGGGTGTGAGCACCTGTATGTCCCGCTGGGGATCAAAGCCCCGGTAATTGGGGAGACGCTCCATCAGCAGCTCACTGATGGTGGCCAGCGCTTCCCGTGGGCTGTGGGAGGCCATGAAGAAAAAGTCCTTTTCCCGGGTGTTGAGCAGGGGCATTTCTCCCTGGTTGATGCGGTGGGCATTGACCACAATGTGGCTTTCCTGCGCCTGCCGGAAGATTTCAGTTAAGTGGATGCGGGGAAGCAGTCCGCTGGCAGCCATGTCTTTCAGTACCGACCCAGGCCCCACTGAGGGGAGCTGGTCTGCATCGCCGGTCATCACCAGGGTGGTGGCGGGTCCGATGGCTTTCAACAGGTGCTGCATCATGTAAATATCCACCATGGAAACTTCATCGACGATGACCACATCTGTCTCCAGTGGATTGTCTTCATCCCGGTTGAAGAAATGCTCCTGGGTTTCCTCTGAATAAGAGACTTCCAGGAGGCGGTGCAGGGTTTTGGCTTCCCGGCGGGAGGTATCTGTCATGCGTTTCGCCGCCCGGCCCGTGGGGGCAGCCAGCAAGTAGCCCAGTTCTTCCTCTTCCAGCAACTGGATCAGGGTGTTGATAAGGGTTGTTTTCCCCGTTCCCGGCCCACCGGTGATCACCAGCACCCGGTGGGAAAACACTTTTTCAATACCAGCCAGTTGAGCGGCAGCCAGCCTGATACCCTGGGTCTGCTGCAATCGCTCCAGTCTGTCTGTCAGCCCCCGGGGTGCCGGGGGTGGTGCAGAAACTGCCAGGGTTGCCAGTCTTTTGGCCACTTCTGTTTCTGCCGTATAAGCGTTCATCAGGTAGATCCTCTCGGCGCCGTCCTCCAGCCGGGTCACCTGAAGTACCTGGTCCAACGCCAGGGACTGAATGGCCTCCAGCACCACGCGTTCCCCCGTCTGCAGGAACTCCCGGCTTTGTTCCACCAGCAGTTCACGGGGCAGGCAGGTGTGGCCTTCGCCCTGAGATGCCTGAAGCACTGCCAGCAGACCACTTTCCACCCGACGGGGATCTTCTGTATCAATTCCCAGGGTGCGAGCCACTGCATCCATTTTCACAAATCCTATTTCTGGCAGGACTTCCAGCAACTGATAGGGATTTTCCTGCAGCATGTCTCTGGCCGGTTCTCCAAAAGCTTGGTATATCTTCATGGACAAGCGGGCGTCGATGCCCCTTTGCCCCATCCAGACCAAAAAGCTTCGCAGTGCATTATGCTCTTTAAAGGCGGCAGCAATCTCCGGCCACCGTCGGGCACCAATGCCCTTGACTTCCTGAAGCCGCTGGGGATGGTGCTCCATCACCTCAAAAACTTCCATTCCAAAGGCTTCTGCCAAACGACGGGCCATTTTTTCTCCGATTCCCGGCAACAAGCCAGAGGCCAGGTATTCCATGATTCCTTCCAGGGTTTGGGGCATCAGGGGTTCCCAAGTGTCTGCCTGAAGCTGTTCCCCATATCGGGGGTGCACTGTCATTTTTCCGGTGATGCGCAGGCGGTCACCGTCATTGATCCCCGGCAGCACCCCCACCACTGTCAGCATTTCTTCGTCGCATTCCAGCAGGCATACCCGGTAGCCATTGGCTTCGTTATGAAAGATGGTTTCCACTAGTTTTCCTTCCCGCTGAATCATGGTATGCCCCCCGAGTGATTACTGCTATCATTATAGCACAGGAGGGCAGGGAATAAGTGATCAGGAAGAGTGAATAGGGGAAGGGCAGGGAATAAGTGATAGGGAAAAAACGGGCAGCGCCGATGATGGCGCTGCCCGAAGGTTTTGGCAAAGTGATGAAATCAGGGAATGAACCCTTCTTTATATTTTAAACTGACTCATAATGTCATTCAGTTCCTGGGCAATGCCTGCCAGGTCTTGGGCTGACTGACTGGTTTCGGTGGCACCCTTGGCGGTATCGGCGGCAGCGCCGTCAATTTCAAAGATGTTATTGCCGATTTCCTGTGCTCCCTGGGCAATTTCGCTGGTGGAGCGTCCCAGATCTGTCATCTGTTCAGAGGCGGCTTCACTGCTTCTGGCCACTTCATCAGAGGCTTCTGAAAGCTCTGAGGAAGAGCGGGCAATTTCGTTGACACCCTTGGATGCCTCTGTGGAGCTGCGGAGCACCTGAGCAGCATTACTGCTGATATTTTCGATGCGGGAAGTGATCTGACTCACCCTTTCCGCTGCCACCACAATGGTGTCGGAAATCTCGCCGGTGGTGGCACTTTGCTGGGTCACCGCCGCTGCAATGGCATTGGTAATTTCCTGCACCTGGGTGATGACATCGGTGATCAGCTTCACCGAGCTGACGGCATTGCCCATATCCTGCTGCATGGAGGCGATCTGCTGTCCTATTTCGTCGGTGGCTTCTGCCGTTTGTTTAGCCAATTCTTTCACTTCGTTGGCCACCACAGCAAATCCCTTGCCGGCTTCACCTGCTCCTGCCGCTTCAATGGCAGCGTTGAGGGCCAGCATGTTGGTTTGATCTGCGATATCGTTGATGACTCCTACTATTTTATTAATGGCCTTGGATGACTGGTTTAATTTTTCGATGACTTTGCTGGTGTCGGCAGCCTTACGTCCGGCATCGTCGCTGATATGCATGGATTTTTCGCAGTTATGACTCACTTCAGATAATGACTGATTGATCTCCTTGACAGCAATGGCCACACTGTTGACAGACTCGTTTACATCCTGGGCTGAACTGCTGACTTCATCAATCTCGACGGTGACGCCTTCGATAAGCTGTGTCACATTATTCACTTCTGCAGAAGTTTCTTCAGAAGCCGATGCCAGATTGCGAATGTTTGCCGACATCTCTTCAACAGCCGAGGCAATGGTTTGAATGCTCTGGCTGGTTTCCATCGTGGCTTCAGTGGTGCTCCCGATGCTGGCATTGATCTGTTCGGTGGCGGCACTCACCACGCCGGTTTTAGCACTCATTTCTTCGCTGCCGGCAGCCATGTCGTTGGCGATATCAAGCAGCTGGCTGGCTGACTGGCCGATGGTCGTGGCCTGTCCGGTGATTTTTCCCATGATGGTGCGCAGGGTCGCCAGGGTGCTTTTTAGTCCGGTTGCCATTTGTCCAACTTCATCTTTGCGCTTTTCATATAAATGGAGGGGGTCATCTTCGGCAATGGTGAAATCGTAACTGGCCACCCGTTGAATCGCCTGGGAAATTTCCCTCATGGGGTCTGCCATGATTTTGGCGGCGTAAAGGGCCAGCAACACACTGATGGCAGCCACCACCGCCGCCAGAATACCCAGCAGGGTTACCAGGCGCTGCAGAGGTGCCATTGCTTCCGCCTGATCGAGTTCAATGATCATCCCCACCTCTGTGGAACCAAGCACAGCCACCTTGTAGCTGCCCAGCACGCCCTGACCCAGGTAGTCATTGTACCTGCCCACTCCGCTGTAACCAGTGTCGCCACCGGCCAGCGCCTCCCCCAGCCGCCTGGTGGCGTCTGTTTGAATCGTCCGCACAAAAGCGGCATTCTGGGCAAACTCTCCCCGCATGGTGTTGGTAACCAGCATTCCCGAAGCGTCAACCAGATAGGAATCTCCCGTTTCACCGATCAAATGAATGTTGCTGTGAAGGATGTCTTCGATGGCCGGCAGGGGGATCAGTGCGTTCACAGCGCCAATGATCCTGTTGGTTTGGGGGTCCTGCAGGGGCGTCGACAACACAATGGTGTAGTCATCAATCACATCGGAGTAAAACAGCTGCGACCAGTTCTGCCGCCCCCCCATGGAGGCCTGTATGTAATCCCGGCTGCTGAGATCAACCCCTTCAAGGGATGCTCTGAAAGGTTCAGTGGCATAAAAGGAATTGCCCTGGGCATCGGTGACAAACAAGCCTCCCAGGCGAAACCGCTGTAGATTATCGGTCATCAGACCGTCCAAACCAATAAAGGCTTCCTGCCAGGCTGCTGCCTGCTCCTCAGGCTCCAGATCGGTGGATTGATGGACCTGCAGGGCATTGATCACCAGTGGCAGGTTCGCCAGCACGTCTCCGTAAACTTCCTTTTCTCTGAAATAATCTTCAAACTGGAGCTCGGTTAGTTCTCCAAACTGTTCCATTTGAAGATAGATTTCTTTCTGAAGGGTACTGCTGGATTGCTGATAGGCCACCGCGGCAATGATGAGCATGGGAATCAGCCCGGTGACGACAAAAATAATCAGCATTTTTGAGCGCATGTTAAAGTTGTTCAGCATTGAAATGCCTCCTTGTGAATGTTCGAATGATATCGATGGAATCATACCCCCGGGACCAGAGACTTAAACCAGCCTTATTCGACAAAAAAGAATCACAGTCTGTCGTCAGGCAAACTGTGATTCAGGTTGACGCATAAAAATATAGCGAAACGCCCAACTCTTGTGATGATCAAAACTGACGTTGATGGAGCTGGTGTGTTACTCAGCAGCAGCATCTTTTTTAAGTGCTGCCACTTTGTCTGTTTTTTCCCAGGAAAGCGCCACATCTGTTCGGCCAAAGTGCCCATAGGCAGCAATTTGCCGGTAAATGGGCTTGCGCAGGTCGAGATCGCGGATAATGGCCGCAGGGCGCAGATCAAAGTGCTTGTTGATGAGATTCACCAGCACATCGTCACCCACAGTGCCGGTACCGAAGGTGTCCACCAGAATGGATACTGGACGGGCCACACCAATGGCGTAGGCCAGGCCCACTTCGCACCGCTTTGCCAGACCTGCAGCCACAATGTTTTTGGCCACATAGCGGGCAGCATAAGCGGCAGATCGATCTACCTTTGTTGGATCTTTACCGGAGAAGGCTCCACCACCATGGCGGGAGTAGCCGCCATAGGTGTCCACAATGATTTTGCGACCGGTGACACCTGCATCACCCTGAGGACCACCCACTACGAAACGACCGGTGGGATTCACCAGATACCGGGTGTTCTCATCGATGAAACCGCCGGGAACGATGGGTTTGATCACATGTTCAATCAAGTCTTTTTCAATGGTTTCCCGCTTTACGTTGGGGCTGTGCTGGGTGGAAATGACAATGGTGTCCACCCGTACCGGTTTGTCGTCCTCATAGGCCACCGTCACCTGGGTTTTGCCATCAGGCCGCAGATAGGTAAGCATGCCGTTTTTGCGCACTTCTGACAGGCGCCGAGACAGCTGGTGAGCCAGTGAAATGGGCAGGGGCATCAACTCAGGGGTTTCGTCGCAGGCAAAGCCAAACATGATTCCCTGGTCACCGGCACCGATGGCTTCCAGCGTATCTTCCATTTCTCCTGATTTATGCTCAAGGGCTTCATCAACCCCCATGGCAATATCGGCTGACTGTTCATCAATCGCTGTCAACACAGCGCAGGTGTCGCAGTCAAAACCGTACTTGGCGCGGGTGTAGCCAATTTCCCGGATGGTCTGCCGGGCAATTTTGGGAATATCCACATAACAGCTGGTGGTGATTTCTCCCGCCACCATCACCATTCCCGTCGTCACCATGGTTTCGCAGGCCACTCGGCCGGCAGGGTCTTTTTCAAGGATTGCGTCCAGAATGGCATCGGAAATCTGATCGCAAATTTTATCAGGATGTCCTTCTGTAACCGATTCCGACGTAAATAGTCGCTTGTTCATGATTGTTCCTCCTCGTGTTTTCTTCTTTTCGTTTCTTTCTTCCGAGTGCGTCACTCCAGCCAATGGATCAGCTGGTACTGGCATTGCCACAACTCAATAAATCAAAAAGCCCCTTCAAAAAGAAGAGGCTTTCACGCTCCGGCCTGCGCCGTTCTCCTCATCTTCCAGAACCTTCGTTCTGCAGGAATTAGCACCATACACCAGCGGTTATGGTTGCCGGACTTCATCGGGCCTGTCCCTCAGTCGCTCTTGATAAGGTCTACATCAAGATTTTCGGTATGCAGTTATGGGCTATAGGCCCTTTTTCCAAGTCGTTGAACGAAAAAAGTATAGCATTGCCCCACAGCTTTGTCAACGATTATTTTCCGGTTATTCCCATAATGCTGCCTGATGTAGGCGGTAGAGCACCACTGCCAGTTCCACCCGGGTCATTTCCTGCTGGGGATGAAAGGCGGTGTGATCCAAGCCTTCAAAAATACCACTTTTCAGTAATGTGTTAACAGAGGGCAATGCCCAGGCATGAATGCTGTTGCCGTCTTCAAAGTAGTCGCTGGCACAACGCTGATCCGACAGCACCTGATCTTCCATGGCCTTTACCACCATCACCACTCCCTGTTCCCGGGTAGCAGCTTCGTGGGGACGAATGGTGCCGTCGGGATACCCGGTGATGATACGCAGTGCCGCAGCCCGAGCCATGGCATCCTGAGCCCAGGCGTCCACAGCCGTCCCGTCTTCATAGGCCGCTAACTGCTGATACAGCGCCTCCTGGTTTAACCCGGCATCACCCAGCCGGAAATATCGATGAAGCATCAGAGCGATTTCCTGGCGGCTGATGGTCTGGTGTGGGCGGAATTCTGCACTGCTGGTGCTCACCACACCAAGCGCAGCCAGTGTTTCCACTGCTTCACGGGCAGGGTGGTCTGTCATGTCGATAAAATGAAACCCATTATCTGACACTGGCGCTTTTTCCTGCTCGGTTTCCGTCAAACTCATCAACGCCGCTTCTGCAACCTCGGGGTCATCCTGTTCTTCAGAAGTTCCATTTTCAGAGGCTCCATTTTCAGTGCTTTGAACAGTATCCGCCGCTTCAACGGCTTGAATTTCCAGTACAGCTTCACCAGCTTCACCAGCTGTATGGTCTGTGTCCGCTTCACCAAATGGATCACTTTCATCATGAAGCGGTTCAGGCATTTCCGGCTCCAGTAACAGGCTCCACAGAGCATCATCTGTCGCCTCTTCATGTACAAAAGCCGGTTTCAGGTAAATGGCCGCCACCCAGCCGACTTGACCGGATGCAGGATGATTCACCCGATACCAGTAAAGCCCGTCTGCCAGTTGTGCTTCACCGGCAATCACCAGTTCTGTACCCCTGGTAACTGTAAACCGCACATCGCCGCCGGGTCCATCCAGCACATACAGTTCCTGACGAGCGTCTGCCAGCGCCCGGTCTTCGGGCTGAAAGAACAGAATGCCGCCTTCATGGGTAACCGCCGGTTCCGGCAAATGAAGGTCTGCCGGGGGTAATCCACTGGCTGGAATATGACTCCAATCCACGGTGGAAACTTCCTGCCCGTAACGGGTGCGTATCAGATCATAGAGGCTGTCCTGATAAGTCTTCTCTCCATGAAGATTGGGATTGTTGCGGGATAACCAGCCGTTGTAAGCCCAGAGAGCAAAGTACCAGTGCTCCAGCACGTTTGGGTCCCGGTTGCCCACCACCGGTGTTCGGGGATCCAGCCATTTTGACAATAAAATGTCTGCACCTGCTTCGATGTTGTATTCCACATCATACAGAATCAGTTCGGCATCAAAGCCTGTATGAATTTGATTAATCTGCATGATTCCCCGGTTTCCCCGGGAGACAAAAGGGGCACCCCCACTTGTAAACTGGGTTTTGCGGCTCTCTTTCCAGGCGATGGCCTTCAGGATTACCGGCGGAATGTTTTTGCGCCGGGCCACTTCTTCAATCACTGTTTCAATGTCATCCTGCGTCATGGTCACATCAGATGCCGCTGCCGTCACCAGGGAAGACAGTACCATCACCAATACCAGCAACCCGGCAAAACAGCGCCTCAGTCTGGAGCTCAACAAGCCTTTTTTCATGGAATCCTCCTCCTTGTTTTTCAACATCAGTTTCATCAAAATAAGTGTCGCAACATCTGTTCCTTCCATCAGTGAAACACCGGCTGATTAGCGGATTTCCGCCTGTCAACCCTCTCTCGCCATCGGTCTAAAGAAACAATGCCCAGAGGGGAATGGTGAGAATGGAGCACAGTGTAGTGAGAAACACTGCCTTTGAGGCAAAGTAGTAGTCGGAATCGTAGAGCCGGGCGAAAGCACCAGCATTGGCTGCCACCGGCATGGCAATGATAATGACCGGAATTCCCAGCATAATTCCCGTGAATCCCAGAAATCGAAGGGGTAGATACATCATCAGGGGCATGAGCAGCAATCGCACCACAGTCGCCTGATAAAGCGCCCGGTCACCAAATACCGACCGAAAGGGAATATCTGCCAGCATTCCGCCAATGATCATCATGGAGAGGGGCGTGGTGGTTCCCCCGATCAACTGTAAACTTTCCAGCAGCGGACCGGGAATACTCACCGGCAGCACAAAAAAAGTGAATCCCAGCAGGACAGCAATGACCCCCGGGCTTCGAAAGGCTTTTTTGAAGTTCATTTGACCGCTGCTCTGGCCGGTACTGCGGGACATAATGGCCACACCAAGGGTCACCAACAACAGATTAAAAGGGATGTTGAACAGGGCGGTGTAAAAAATACCCAGATCGCCATACAACACAGAAACAATGGGGAATCCCATAAAGGCCACATTGGAAAAGACAAGTAAAAACTGAAGCACGTCACCTCTGGGGCCTTCCTCCTTGACCAGGCGTACATACAGCCGCGAAAAAAGAATGATGACCCCATAAGTCACAATGGAAATGCCCACAATTATCAGGCTGGTGTGCAGCAGCTCCATGCTGAAGGGAAACTGCATGGAACTGACAATCAGCGACGGTAGTGTTACTTGTAAAATAAGCAGGCTGATCCCTTTGATGGTTTCCTGGTTCAATACCTGGGCTTTTCTGGCGGCATAACCGGCGGCCATCATGAAAAAGAGTACCAGGATTTGGTTGAGCAGACTGAAAAATGCGTCATTCATCGGGTTTGCGCCTCCAGAATTACTGTGGCACCTGTGCCACAGCCAGTGTGTCATCTCAGATGAGTCTGGCGGGTCTGCCGTCGGTCAACTCACTGGTTGATGGTTGCTATCATAACAAAAAATAACAAAAAAGACAACAGGCCTTCCATTAAGAGAAGGCCCTATTGAAACAAAGGGGGATGATGATCGTCGGTCGATCACTAAACTCAGTATAGCACTTCTTTTTAATAAATGGTGGTTTGTTATGGGTCCTTAACACAACTGTAATAATTGTCACATTCGTGACATTCAATCGTCATATTGATGGTTCGTTTGGTGGATCTGAAGCACTTAAACCTGCTGAATCACCTCATTTGACCAGCTGGTTCATGGCGGCCATCCAGGTGTCCAGCTGCTGTCGGGAAGCTTCCAGACTGCCGGTGCAGACACCAGCATAAATCTTCAGTTTGGGCTCGGTGCCCGAAGGTCGAAGCGCCACCCATCCCGCTTCTCCCAGAATCATTTTAATCACGTTGGCCGAGGGGAACCCTGCCATGTTTTCATAGTCTTCCACCGCTGTCACAGAAGTACCTCCAAGGGAACCCGGGGGATTCTGGCGAAACCGGTTCATGATGGCATCGATTTTTTCCATGCCTTCCTTCCCCTTGAGGGTGATGGAAACCAGGTCTTCCATAAAATAGCCGTAGGTATCATAGAGCCGGAGCAGTCCTTCATAAAGACTGAGCCCTTCCACCGCGTACACCGCCGCCATTTCAGCGATGAGCAGGGCAGCCACCACCGCATCCTTATCCCGGGCATAGGTGCCGGAGAGATACCCGTAACTTTCTTCATATCCAAAAAGAAACTGCTTTTCACCGGTGGTTTCATAATGTTTGATGCGGTCACCGATGTATTTGAACCCTGTCAGGGTGTTTTCCATTGAGGCCCCCTGGGCTTTGGCAATAACAGCTCCCATTTCGCTGGTAACGATGGTTTTCACCACCAGGCTGTTTGCCGGCAGCATGTCCTTTTCCCGGCGGGTGCGGATGATATAATCCACCAGCAGGGCGCCTGTCTGGTTGCCGGTGAGTACCACATAGTTCCCCTCCCGGTCTTTCACCAACGCGCCCACCCGGTCACCGTCAGGGTCGGTACCAATGATCAGATCGGCTCCCTCTTTTTCCGCCAGGCGGATGGCCAGCTGGAAGGCGGCTTTTTCTTCAGGGTTGGGCGATTTCACCGTGGAAAAATCCGGATCAGGCACCGCTTGGGAAGGTTCTACCAACACCCGGCGAAACCCGGCCCGTTTCAAGGCTTCCGGCACCAGTTTGGCGCCTGTGCCATGAAGGGGAGTATACACTACCTGAAAAGTATCTGCCACCTGTTGCACTGCGTCCTGACGAAGACTCTGGCTGAGAACCGCTTCCAAATAAGCTTCATCCATCGAGGCATCCAGCTCCTGAAGCCGACCCGATTGCCGTGCTTCAGCTTGTGGGATTACTTTCACAGCCTCGAAGCCATCGATGGCCTGAATGGCCGCTGTAATGGCATCGGCAATGGCCGTGGACACTTGGGCGCCGTCTTCCCAGTATACCTTGAATCCGTTGTACTCCGGCGGATTATGACTGGCCGTAACCACGATACCGGCAATGGCATCACGGTTTCGAACCGCAAAGGATAACTGAGGCGTGGGGCGCAGGTCGTCAAAAATATAGGCGGTGATATGATTGGCCGCCAAAACGCAGGCTGCCTCCAGGCAGAACTCCCGGGACATGTGCCGGCAGTCGTGGGCGATGACCACCCCGCGCCGGGCGGCGGATTCTCCGTGCTGGAGAATGTAATTGGCCAGTCCCTGGGCAGCCTTGCGTACCATGTAGACATTCATCCGGTTGGTGCCGGCACCCAGAATGCCCCGAAGACCACCGGTGCCAAAGGTGAGCTCTTGAAAAAAACGGTCTTCAATTTCTTTTTCATCACCTTCAATGGCTTCCAGTTCCCGTCGGGTGGCTTGGTCAATGGCGGGGCTGGTTAACCATAACTCGTATCGCTTTCGTGTGGATTGATCCATACTGACGCCTCCCATCTTTCATCTCTATGGTCTTATTCTACCACAGGGAGTGCTGTTCCACTCACTTTTGCGGGCAAAATAAAAACTCCTGAAAAATCATCAGGAGTCTTTTTTGACGGGTGCCACGGTCACGGCTGTCAGTTGCTGGTACAGTTGCTGCGCCAGGCCGATGCCCCGGCCCTGAGCCATGGACTTGGCCAGTTCTTCATCATGCATTTCTTCAAAAATGCCCCTGGCGTGGGATTTTTCCACAAGCCCGCCTTCTTCCACCCCATTGCGCATTTGCTTCAGCATGATATTCAGGAAGATGGCCTCAAACTCGCGACAGGCTTCCCGAAGCTTTTCCTGTTCCTCGGGGGTTCCTGCCGTTGCACCAGATGCCCCCTGGTGAATGCGGCTGTTTTCCTGAAGCTGCTGCTGCCGCTGAATTTGCAGCATGGTTTCATCAATGGTCATTCCATCACCTCATTCCCTCAAGAAGAAACGCCCCTCACCGGTCAACCGGATTAACGGCGCAGGTTATTGGCCATTCCCATCATTTCATCAGAGGTCTGAATGGCCTTTGAACTCATTTCGTAAGCGCGCTGGGCGGTGATCATGCGCACCATTTCATCTACCACCTGTACATTGGAGGTTTCCAGGTATCGCTGGCGAATGCGGCTGGTACGCTCTTCCCCTTCCATGGGGATCTCTTCGCCGGAAGCCACTGTCTGGGCAAACAGATTTTGTCCTTTTGCTTCCAACCCCTGAGGATTCAAGAATCGAGCCATCTTCAGCGTGCCAATTTCTTCAATTTCACCATCTTCATTGATGGCGGTGATAAGCCCCATTTCCGAAACCGACAGATCCCGCAGCCCTTCACCAATCACAATGAGATCATCAAATTCTGACATGACAAAATACCCGTCGGAAGTGACCAGCGCAGTTTCTTCTCCGTCAACACTGAGTTTGAAAGCACCGTCACGGGTATAGTAGGGCTGGCCGTCAGGGCCTTCCACCACAAAAAAGCCTTCGCCGTCGATGGCCATATCCAACGGATTATCGGTGGCTTCCAGATTGCCCTGAAGAAAAAGACGGGCAGTGGAAGTGGGCATCACGCCATGGCCCATCTGCAGATGCACCGGACTTCCCTGGCCTTCCGCCAGATGGTTGCGGCGAATGTTGGCATACAACAGGTCTTTGAATTGCATCTGCTGTTTTTTGTAACCGGTGGTATTCACATTGGAAAGGTTGTTGGCAATCAGGTCGATGTTCAGCTGCTGGGCTTTCATACCCGTGGCGGCTGTCCAGAGTGCTCTCATGGGTCATCCTCCATTCTTTTTCCTGAGCTTCATTACAAGCTGCCGGCATTTACATCAGGTCATCACTTTCCGATTTCGTTGATGGCCTTGCCGATGACTTCATCATAGGTGCGCACCACCCGGGAACCGGCTTCATAGGAACGCATCAGGTTGATCATTTCCACCATCTGATCGATGGCATTCACATTGGCTCCCTCCAGAAAACCCTGGAGTACTTGTCCCTCAAAGGGAATAGGTTCCGGTTCAAGTCCCTCTTCAAACCGGTACAGGCTTTCTCCTATCTTGCGAAGATCTTTCAGATTGGCAAAGTCCACCATCTCCAACTGATCCCGCACTTCGCCATTGACCAGTACCCGGCCTTCGGGGGTGACGGCAAAATCTTCTCCGTCCACCAGAATGGAGGTGCCGTTCACACTTCCCAGAAAATAACCGTCCTGGGTGACGATATCCCCGTTTTCATTGAGGGTGAAATGCCCGTCACGTGTGTAGAACATTTCCTCGGGCTGGTCTGGCTTGTAAACCACAAAAAAGCCGCTGCCGGAAATCGCCAGATCAAGAGAATTCCAGGTTTGCTCCAGAGATCCCTGAGAGAAATCGGTGGCAAATTTTTCCAGCCGCTGGCCACTGTTCATGGTGCCGATAATGGGACCTGCCGGTCGGCGCAGCAGGGTTGCCACCGACTCTCCGTCAACCAGCACCTGGCCCCGGTTATCCACTTCCAGCTGACCCTCGGGCACCTGAATCCGGTTGCCCGAAGCGTCCAGTATGTAATTTCCGTAGCGGGCCACAATCTGGCCAGTGGCGTCCCGCTCATAGGTGCGGAGAAACCCTTCTTCATCGGGTGCGAAGGCAATGCTTTTCTGAAAACTGTTACCCAGGCGGGTGGAAACCGCAAAAAAACCACCGGCGGTATCAAGCCGGAATCCTGTTCCGTCCTGTATCACATTAACCTGGGTATTGTTGCTGTAGGGTCGATTGGCTTCGGTGCCGTTCAGTTTTGAGATGAGCACTTCGGGAAAAGCCTCGGTGATCACCAGGTCACGCTTATAAGCCGTGGTGTTGGCGTTGGCCATGTTGTTGGCTGCCGCATCCAGCTGCTTTTGTGAGGTGTTCATGGTTGAAACCGCGTTATAAAGTCCTCGAAACATGGGAATCCCCCTTTTCGGGCAGTGTGTCGCTACCGTTTGCATCTTCCATTTGTTTGACTGAATTTCCATAGAGTGGAATGCCTTTGAGCAGATGTGAAAAATGCCGATCACATTCCTTCAGGGAATTTATCGGCATTCATCAGGCTATCTTTAATCTTTTTCCGAAAAACCCTTCCTGCCACCCGCTTAGGGGCAACGGTAGGGAAAGACTTTTTCAGCGGTCGCCATGGCGCCGGGATCCCCGGGCCTGGGCCAACACATGGATGGAGTTCAACGCTTTTCCCGTTCCCTTGGCCACACAGCTGATGGCATCTTCTGCCACAGTGACAGGAATCCCCATGCGGGCCTGTACGTATTCGTCCAAGCCATAGAGCAGGGCGCCGCCGCCGGTCATGATGATCCCCTGATCAGCAATGTCAGAAGCCATTTCAGGAGGCGTGCGTTCCAGCACGGAGTGGATGGCATCTGAAATGGAAGCAATGTTCTCTTCCAGAGCATCCATCATTTCTTCGCTGGTGATTTCAATGTTCACCGGAAGACCAGAAACCAGGTTTCGGCCCCGCACATGCATGGAAACCCGCTCGGTACGGCTGACAGCTCCGCCGATGTTGATTTTCAGTTCTTCAGCAGTACGTTCACCAATCATAATGTTATGGGTTTTGCGCATGTAACGGATAATCGCCTCGTCGAACTTATCGCCGGCAATTTTAATGGAGTTGCTCACCACGATGCCTCCCAGGGAGATCACCGCCACATCGGTGGTGCCGCCGCCAATGTCCACAATCATGTGACCCACTGGCTGGGTGATGTCCAACCCGGCCCCAATGGCTGCGGCTATGGGCTCTTCAATAAGGTAGGTGGTGCGGGCACCGGCTTCGTTGGTGGCATCAATCACCGCCCGTTTTTCCACTTCTGTCACCCCACTGGGGACACATACAATGATTTTTGGCTTAAAGAAAAGCTTTTTACCAACGGTTTTCTGTATAAAGTATTTCAGCATTTTTTCAGTGATTTCGTAATCGGAAATAACGCCATCTTTTAATGGACGAATGGCCACAATGTTACCTGGTGTGCGCCCCAGCATTCTGCGGGCTTCCCGGCCAACGGCCAGTACCTGATTGGAGTATTTATCGATGGCCACCACAGAGGGTTCCTGAAGCACAATTCCCTTTCCTTTGACAAACACCAGCACACTGGCCGTTCCCAGATCAATGCCAATATCCGGAGATAATCCTAACATGGTATTCCCACCTTCTGTTTTCTGATTTCTGTTCCTTCTGTTTCCTTGGTTGTTCCACGCCACGTGATTGCTGGCGGTTCCGGCACCATCAAAGACGATGCTGATTAGCCATCTTTCAGTATAGCAGAAGAAAGCTCCGGGGACAATTCCCAATTCAGCTTTTTAGTAAACAAGGGTGTCAATTTCAGGTGTATCTTCGGGAATTTCATCGAACTCGATGGTGATATAAAGGCGAATGGGCAGTGAGATGATCATTTGGTACGGCTCCCGGATCCATCCCATGTCTGCATGAATGGACAGGGGTGATATTTCCTGGGGCAGCCGCTGCAGGCGCACCGCGCCATCCAACACTTCCAGGGTGGCGGTAAAGTCACGGCCGCTCACTTCGATGGGAAAGTCGATGATTTCCAGTGCGTCTGTTTCTGGCATGGGGATGCGGTGAATCACCTGCCCATCCATGGTCACCACAATGGTTTTTCCATTGCCCGACGCCTCTCCCAGCATCAGGGGCACGGCAAAAAGAGCCCCGAGACTCACCAGGGCCACCAGCACAATCAGTATGATATCTCCCGGCTTCACGGGATGAAAACGCTTCAGCATCATGTGATTCCTTTCCGGCCCTTTTTCCTTCGGGGAAACGGGCTGCCACTTAGGCTACCTTCTGATTATATCGAACCCCCCCGTGAAAGACAAGCGAAAAGGGTTTAGCATCATTCTTTGGGTTGACTTATCCAATTTTTCTGATTGTACATTCTCAATGTTTCTTTTAGTTCATCAAAATGAAAAGGTTTGGCCAGAAATCCATCCATGCCCGCTTCCAGGCATTTCTCCCGGTCTCCAGGCAATACTTTTGCGGTGACAGCAATGATGGGTGTGGCTCTACCCTGCGCTCTCTCGATCTGCCGGATCCATCTGGTGGCTTCATAGCCATCCATCACAGGCATCTGACAATCCATCATAATCATTTGGTACTCAGTCTCTTTCACCATATCCAAGGCCGCCTGCCCATCTATGGCCGTGTCCACTTTGCATCCCATCTTTTCCAAACTCATTTTTGTCACCAGCCTGCTGGAGAAGTCGTCATCCACTACCAGTATTTTGAACGTTGGGGGAGTGGCCTTTTTAGCTTCACAACAATCCTGTTCCATTGGATACACATCTTCTCTTGATTCTCGGGGCAAACCAAGGCAGCAAATCAAGGTAAACGTACTTCCCTTTCCTGGAGTGCTGACAACCGCCAAGCTTCCCCCCAGCATAGCAGTCTGTTCCTTAGCCACAGCCAAACCCAACCCCAAACCCCCATAGACCCGGGTGTGAGATTCATCTACTTGGCTGAACTGTTGAAAGATGTAGTCCATCTTTTCCGATGGAATACCGATACCTGTGTCTTTGACATCAAATCTGACATTGATGCGTTCATAGGGCATCGCATCTTCTGCCGGTCTGACGGATATCTCAACAAGACCGACATCTGTAAATTTAACCGCATTTCCCACTAAATTTCCCAAAATTTGTTTCAGTTTGAAACGGTCACCCACCAATTGTACCGGCAGCTCCTTGGCTACAGTTGCCTTTAAATGCAGCTTCTTGTGTGCAGCAGCCGCTTGGTGAAGGCCAATGACTTCATCGATGAATACTTCCAAGTGGAAGGTTTCTTCTATGATCTTCTGTGTTTTCTTTTCCAAGCTTGTATAATTCAAGATATCCCCCACCACTCGGGCTAATGACCGGGATCCTTCCATGGCAATATGAACAAACTCTTGCTGTTCTTTATTAAGATCAGTGGATCTCAGCAACTGAATCATTCCCATAAGCCCATTAAGAGGTGTTCTTAATTCATGGCTCATATTGGCCAAAAACTGGGTTTTGGCTTTATTGGCAGCTTCTGCTTCTTCCTTTGCCCGGGTTAACTCCAAGGTCGCTTTTCTTTTTTCTGTCACGTCATCTATGATCACAGCAAACCTGTTGGTTTGGGGAGAGTAAGCTTTCACCTGAAAGTATTTATCCAGTTCAACTGAATATGCTTCAAACTCTCGGGATATGCCAGTAAGCGCAACTTCACCGTATTTTTGAATCCAGTAGGCTTCTGTGTCTGGCAGCACTTCCAGCACGGTGCGCCCAATCAGGTTTTCTTGGCGCAGGCCAGTGATCTGCTGATAACTGTCGTTGACACTTAAGAAACGATAATCCACCGGTGTTCCCTGTTCATCGCATATGATTTCATGGAGGGCCAGTCCCAGCTGCATCTGTGAAATCAGCAGGCTGGATTCCCGTTCTTTTTCCACCAGCTGCTGACCGAGAGCCTTATGGGCTAAAGCTTCTCCAATCATTGCAGCCACTACCTCCAACAGCTCCACCATCTCCCGGGAAAGCGATCCGGAACGGGTGTCTGCCAGGTATAACAGTCCCACGATGTCTTCTTTTTCCCGCAAAGGAATCAGCGCCAGGGATGCATACTGTCGATTAAGGCAACTGTTTCGCAACTTGAAAGCCAGGTGTTCAGAGGACTCTTCGTTGAACACAACACCCAGCTCATTGGTCCAAAGGCTCCCCATGGGTGTCGTGTTGGGATGATCTGCCGGCATATTCCCGGACAACACCTGACCACACATACAGGATAAGAAGGGGTGGCCATGTTCATCCCGGAGCACCGCCCCATCCCCATCATGGATCAAGAGGGTATTAAACACATCTTCTTCCAACTTATGCCTGCCGGTTCGAACCATAAAGGGGTAGTCCTCCCCCTTTTTCAAACGAATACCCACTACTTCAAAGCCAGCATATTTCTGGATGGTTTCCGATACATGATGCAGGGTGGTGTCCAGATCCATTTTTTGATTAAAAACTTGGAGTACTTTCCACCCCAGTTCCCTGTAAAGATGAGCCAGGTACTGGCTGGTGATGTCTGTCATGGTGCCCAGGGTTATGTGAGTGGCGTTTCCCTGGCTGTTTCGAAGGGTTTTCCCCCGGGACAGCATCCACACCCAAGTGCCATCTTTTTTTCGGATGCGAAACCTGTTTTCATAGATACCAGGGGAGCCGTCAGCAATGTATTGATTAAATCCTTCCATTTCTCCTTCCCGGTCTTCCGGGTGAATAATTCCGCTGAAAAAAGAAGGGCTGGTGAAACCTTCTCCGTCAGTGTAATCCGCCGGATCGTATCCCAGATAGGTGAAATAGGTGTCGCTGAGGCGTTCCATTTTCTTTCTGTCATCATATTCCCACACACCTGTGTTGGTGGCATCCAGAATTGATTCGTAACGGGACTCCATATGCTTAACCGCATTCTCACGGTTTAAGAAATCCGTCACATCCCGAAAGTACTCCACCACACCGGTAATATGTCCCCCTTTGTCACGCAGTGGAGAAGCAACGACTTGCAATGTTCTATTGTGGTTGTCCTGATCATGGAACAACTCTGTTTTTTTAACCAGTGTGCCGGTTTTGATGGCTTCCAGTGCATGGCAATGATTGCAGGGCTCCTGCCGGCCATAGTGCACCTGGTAGCAGGGTCGCCCGATTTCCTCCCGATTTTTGCTCCACCGACGGGTAGTCTCATTCTGCAGTTGAATGATCAAGTCCAGATCCATCACCCGAATACCGTCCTGGATGGCATCTATCACGGATTGCAACTGCTGTTGGTCTTTTTGATAAGCCCTTCTTGTGATCTGCTTTAATTTTTGTTTGTTTATCTTAAACTTCTTCATAGCGTGCCTCCTGCTTGCTTATCTCCAGCTTGTATATTTCCGTAGCTACTGCCTTTTACTGCCGAAACCAGAAAGTGAAGTGCCTTACACCAAAGATCCTGGCTATGAAGTCTTCGACATTTTGATCATTTCGTCTGCAAAATATCATCACCATGACGCACAGTAATTAAATAAAAACGACCACTAAAAAAAGTGGCCGGTTACGCTACTCACTCCTCCAGGCTCATAAGCGTCCAAATTTAAGCCGGGATTCTTCGTGTCCAATAATAAAAGTATCTGCTTTTGTTGTAAACCGACTTTTTTGATTGATTAACATTTCTCAAATCATTGATATCTTGCTATTATTATACCACTTCATCATTAAAACAAATACTTTAAAATAGTCGATTTTGCTGCAAAATAATAGTGAACCTATGACGTTGTGTGACTATTGACCCCAAAGAAAAAGACCACCGCCGGAAAGCGATGGTCTTAGCTTGCATAATGGGTCTTATCACCTGATGAGTCTTATCACTGGTTCTACTTTTGATGATGTTCGTACTGTTGGATTCTGTTAAGTGCTTTGGTGAGGGCAGCCTTGGCCCGGTCGATGTCCACCTGGTCCGACTTAGCCTTCAACCGTTCCTCTGCCCGTTCCCGGGCTTTTCGGGCGCGCTGGATATCGATTTCTTCAATCCACTCCACCGCTTCTGTGATCACCAGTGCGTGGTCGCCACGAATTTTCAGCACGCCGTCGGCACAGGAGGCTTCTCTCACTTTGCCTTCCTGAACAATTTTGATGCGTCCCACTGCCACCGGCGCCACCATGGGAATGTGCTCATTCATCAGCCCCACGTCACCGGAAGCGGTGCGCACCACTGCCATGTCTACTTCTTCGTCCAGAAACACTCTGTCTGGCGAGACAATTTCAAGATGCAGTTTCGCTGCCACAGGGTCACCTACTTTCCAGCTTTCGCTTTTTCCCGGGCTTCTTCAATGGTGCCCACAAAGAGGAAGGCAGATTCGGGCAGATCATCATGTTGCCCGTCCAGGATTTCCCTGAAGCCCCGAATGGTGTCTTTCAGCGGCACATACTTTCCTTCCATGCCGGTGAACTGCTCTGCCACGTGGAAGGGTTGTGACAGGAATCGCTGCACCTTTCGGGCGCGGGCCACAATAAGCTTATCTTCCTCAGACAACTCGTCCATACCCAGAATGGCAATGATGTCCTGGAGTTCTTTGTAACGCTGCAGCACCGATTCCACGCCGCGGGCCACATCGTAGTGCTCCTGGCCCACAATCACCGGGTCAAGAATCCGGGAGGTGGAATCAAGAGGATCCACTGCTGGGTAAATGCCCAGCTCGGAGATCTGTCGGGAAAGAACAGTGGTGGCATCCAGATGGGCAAAAGTGGTGGCCGGTGCCGGGTCTGTCAGGTCATCCGCCGGTACGTAGACTGCCTGTACCGAGGTGATGGAGCCCTTCTTGGTGGAAGTGATCCGCTCCTGAAGCACGCCCATTTCTGTGGCCAGGGTGGGTTGGTAGCCCACGGCACTGGGCACACGGCCCAACAGTGCCGATACCTCCGAACCTGCCTGGGTGAAACGGAAGATGTTATCGATGAAAAGGAGGACATCCTGCCCCTCTTCATCCCTGAAATACTCGGCCATGGTGAGACCGGTGAGCCCCACCCGCATGCGGGCCCCCGGCGGTTCGTTCATCTGACCATACACCAGGGTGGTTTTGTCGATAACACCAGATTCAATCATTTCGTAGTAGAGGTCGTTGCCTTCACGGGTTCGCTCCCCCACACCGGCAAACACGGATAGTCCGCCGTGTTCTTTGGCAATGTTGTTGATGAGCTCCATGATAATAACGGTTTTGCCAACGCCGGCGCCACCGAAGAGACCAATTTTACCACCCTTGGAGTAGGGGGCGATGAGATCAACTACTTTGATCCCTGTTTCCAGAATTTCTGTGGCGGTTTCCTGATCTTCAAAGGCAGGTGATGGCCGGTGAATGGGAAAATGATGCTCTGATTCAACCGCTCCCTTTTCATCCACAGGTTCTCCCAGCACGTTCATGATGCGGCCCAAAGTGGCTCTTCCCACTGGCACAGTGATGGGGCCGCCGGTGTCAGTGCCGTCCATTCCCCTCACCAGTCCTTCGGTGGAACTCATGGCCACGCACCGAACCGTGTCGTCGCCCAGATGCTGGGCCACTTCGGCAATGATTTTTTCATCATCTTTATAAATTTCAATGGCGCTGAGCAGTTCCGGCAGCTGTTCGTTTTCAAACTTTATATCCAATACAGGGCCAATGATCTGCACCAGTTTTCCGATGTTTCCTTTCGGCATTGCTTCCCCTCCTTTTGCTTGTCCGTACGGCGACGCCTATTTCAGCGCCTCCGCACCGCCGACAATTTCGGCAATTTCCTGTGTGATCGCAGCCTGACGGGCCCGGTTATACTGGAGCTGCAGCTTGTCGATCATGTCTTCCGCATTGCTGGTGGCACTTTCCATGGCCACCCGGCGGGCTGCCTGTTCACTGACGGCTGATTCCATCAATCCACCGTAAATCATACTGTCCAGATAGCTGGGGACCACCCGTCCCAGCACTTCTGCATCTGAAGGCTCATAGATGGCGAGTTCCCAGTCATCTTTAGCTGCTGCTTCACGGCGCATCTGTTCTTCTTCCATCAGACTTTTATCGGTATGGAAGCAGGTTTCCAGCGCTTCCTCATCCAGGGGCATCAGCTTCAGTACTTTGGGTTTGTAACTGATGGTGCTTTCAAAGTGGGTGTACACCAGGTAGATTTCGTCCACTTCTTCTGCCTGGTATTTTTCCAGACAGAACCGTCGAATTTCTTGGGCGTCAATGAAATCAGGCACTTCTGCCAGACCCAGGTAAGACCGGGGAACTTCCACTTCACGCCTTGAAAAATAATCCCAGGACTTCTGCCCCACCGCCACTACACAAGTGGCTTTTTTTTCCTGCATATGTTCCCAGGCTTGTTTCACAACATTTGTGTTGTAACCGCCGCAAAGACCGCGGTTGCCCGCAATGACAATGTAACCGGTTTTATTGATGGTTTCCCGGGGGGTTACCAGAGGATGTTCTGTCCCCTGAAGCTCTCCCAGAAATCCCAGCACTGCCTGCTTCCATGCCCGGGTAAAAGGCCGGGATTCTTCCAGTCTTCCCCGGGTTTTTCGCAGTTTTGCCGAGGCCACCATTTCCATGGCCTTGGTGATTTGTCTGGTACTCTTGACACTTTTGATGCGGCGTTTGATGTCCCGCATTCCTAATCCGGCCAATGGGTCACCTCCTGTTCCTTATTCCTTTTCTTTCAGGAACTCAACCTTGTATTCCTCAATGGCTTTTTTCAGGGTTTCTTCCGTGGCTTCATCCATGGCACCCTGTTCGCGAATGGTTTTGCCAACTTCCGGGAAATGGCTGCGCATATAGACCATGAGACCGGCTTCGAAATCACGGATGTCTGTGACTTCCACGTCTGCCAGATACTTGTTGGTGACCGCATAAATCATCATGACCTGTTCTTCCACCGGTACCGGCTGGTACTGGGGCTGTTTCAGGATTTCGAGGATGCGTTCCCCCTGGGCCAGTCGTTCCTGGGTTTCTTTATCCAGCTCAGAGCCGAATTGGGCAAAGGCTGCCAGTTCCCGGTACTGGGCCAGTTCGAGGCGCAGTTTTCCTGCCACTTTTTTCATCGCTTTGATTTGGGCGTTTCCACCCACACGGGATACAGAAATTCCCGGGTTCACCGCAGGACGCACCCCAGAGTAGAACAGCTCTGACTCCAGGAAAATCTGACCGTCGGTGATGGAAATCACGTTGGTGGGAATATAGGCCGAAACATCTCCTGCCTGAGTTTCAATGATGGGCAGTGCTGTCAGTGATCCAGCACCCCGCTCATCACTGAGTTTGGCAGCACGTTCCAGCAGGCGGCTATGTAAGTAAAATACATCGCCCGGATACGCTTCACGGCCCGGCGGACGGCGAAGCAGCAGTGACATGGCCCGGTAGGCCACCGCATGTTTTGACAGATCATCGTAGATCAACAGCACGTGCTTGCCCTGCTCCATGAACTCTTCACCCATGGCACAACCGGCATAGGGAGCTATAAACTGGAGCGGTGCCAGCTCACTGGCAGTGGCTGCCACAATAATGGTGTAATCCATGGCACCGTGGCGATTGAGAACATCCTGAATTTGGGCCACTGTGGAGTTCTTTTGGCCAATGGCCACATAGATGCAGATGACATCGGTGTCTTTCTGATTGATGATGGTGTCAATGGCGATGGCAGTTTTCCCCGTTTGCCGGTCACCAATGATCAGCTCCCGCTGGCCGCGGCCAATGGGAATCATGGAGTCGATGGCTTTGATACCAGTTTGCAGCGGTTCATGAACAGATTTTCGGGCAATGATGCCCGGGGCTACCCGTTCCACCACCCGGAAGTTGTCCGTTTGAATGGGACCCTTGCCGTCTATGGGCTGTCCCAGGGCGTTGACCACCCTGCCCAAAAGGGCTTCACCTGCGGGGACCTCAACGATTTTCCCCGTCCGTTTCACCATGTCGCCTTCTTTAATGTGTTCATCGGAACCCATGAGCACGCAGCCCACATTGTCTTCCTCAAGGTTCAGCGTCATTCCGTAAACATCGCCGGGAAAGACCAGCAGTTCACCGGCCATACATTTTTCAAGCCCGTGAATCCGGGCGATCCCGTCGCCCACCTGAATAACGGTGCCCACTTCCTGGTAGTCCAGTTGGTTTTCGTATCGTTTGATCTGTTCCTTGATCACCGAACAGATTTCTTCGGGTCTGAGATTCATTGTGCTTTTCACCCCTCACTTTATACAATCATTTGTGTCAGATCCTCTTTCAAGAGGTTCAGACGGTTACGTACCGTACCGTCGATCACCCGGTCTCCCATCCGCACCATGACACCCCCGATGATGGATGCATCCACCTGGTTGGTAAGGGTCACTTCCCGACCCGTCAGAGTACTGAGGGAAGCAGCCATACTGGCCTGAGCGGTTTCGTTCATGGGAACGGCTGTCACGGCAACGGCTTCCATCCGGTTTTCCAGCGCTTCTGTCAGCTCTTCAAAAACGTGTACCATGCCTTCAAAAGAAGCTTCCCGGCGCTTGTCCACCAGAATCATGAGAAAATGATACAGCTCTTGGCTGATTTTTTCTTTGAACAGTTCTGTGATAAATTGTTTTTTCTCCCGGTTTCCCACCACAGGAGAGGCGAAAAAACGGGCAAAGTCAGGCACCTCATGAATGGCTTGCTGAATACCCTTCAGTTCCTGGAGCACAGCGGCGGCATCGGTGGTTTCCGATTCCTGTACAGCCTGGAAAAGAGCTGTGGCGTAGCGCTTAGCCACTAATGCTGCCATTTTTCACGACCTACCTTTTCAATGAACTTCTGAATCATGGCATCATGCTTTTGCTGATCCAGTTCCTGTTCCATGATCTGAGCAGCCGCCAGTACCGCCAGTTCAGAAATCTGATTTTTGAACTCGTTGATAGCTTTTGTTTTTTCCCGTTCAAGATCCAACCGGGAACGTTCTTCCATTTTTCGAATTTCTTCGCGGGCTTCCTGAATCAGAATTTCGCCCCGTTCCTCACCCTTGCGGGCAGCTTCTTTCAGCATTTCATTCCGTTCTTCCCGAACGCCTGCCAGCTTTTCCTCATACTGGGCCTTCAGTGCCAAGGCTTCTGTTTCTTTTTCCTGTGCGCCGGCCAGCTGGTCTTCGATGCTCTGTGTCCGCTTGGCCATGAATTCAGTCACCGGCTTAAAGAGGAAATGGCGCAAAAGTAAGAAGATGACGATGGTGTTAATGATCTGAAACACAAAGGTCCAACCCGGTTCAACCAATCCTTGCTGCATCGTGTTGCCTCCTTTCCGGAAAATCAGTCAGACTGATTCCGCCGATGTATTTTGCTCTACAGCATGCCCACCAGCGGGTTGGCAAACAGTAGAATCAGCGCAATGATCAGACCGTAAATACCGGTGGTTTCCGCAACAGCCGCTCCCAGCAGCATGGTTCTGACGATGTCACCCTGTGCTTCCGGCTGACGCCCCACACCTTCTGCGCCTTTACCGGCCGCATACCCCTGACCGATCCCGGGGCCGATCCCTGCAATCATGGCCAGTCCTGCGCCAATGGCGGAAGCCGCCAGTACTAATGCTCTACCTGTAATTGGTTCCATATTCATTTTCCTCCTTCTCATTCGTTCAATTTTTCTGAACTTTCAGGGTGGTGCTTATTCGTCATTTCCCTTTTGACAGGGGTCAGAAGGCATCTTGTTGTGGTACTGATTAACAGATTGTTGCTGATTAACAGAGCAGCAGTATCTTTACAACAGCCTGATCAGCGGATTGGCAAAGAGCAGCACCAGTGCGATGATCAGTGCGTAGATGCCAGTGGTTTGGGCTACTGCCTGCCCCAAAAACATGGTGCGGATGATGGGACCCTGAAGTGCCGGGCGCTTGCCCACCGTTTCAGTTCCCTTACCCGCTGCATAACCCTGACCAACACCGGGGCCAATGCCCGCGATCATGGCCAGACCTGCACCGATGGCAGAGGCTGCCACCACGATGGTGCCGGTGGTAAAACCCACCAGTGGATTGGCATACAGCATTATCAGTGCCACCACCAGGGCCAGAATTCCCGAGGTTTCTGCCACGGCAGCCCCCAGAAGCATGATCATGGTCACCTGTTTGCCGCTTTTGGGGTTCATGCTGACGGCTTCAGCTCCTTTACCGGCCGCATAACCCTGGCCGATTCCGGGACCAATTCCGGCAATCATGGCAAAACCCACGCCAATGGCAGAGGCGGCCAGGATGATTGCTCTGGCATTAATCGATTGATCCATTGCAATTCCTCCTTACAAGTTGCGCATCATTCCATGGCCAGTGACACAAAGACCATGGTGAGCATGACAAAAATAAAAGTTTGCAGCACGCCGGCAAAGACGTCAAAATACAGATGGAGCACCACCGGAATGCCGCCCTGCATGATGGGGAAGGCTGACAGACCCAAAGAGCTGCTCAGGCTGGTGAGACCGCCGTAGGCCAGAGCCAGTACGATGAGGCCTCCCACAATGTTGCCGAAGAGACGGAAAGACAGGGAAATGGGAGTGGCCAGCTCGCCCATGATATTCAGGGGCAGCAGAAACACAAAGGGTTCGGTGAATCCTTTCAGATATGTTCCCAGTCCTTTGGTGCGGGCCCCGAAGTAGTGAATCATGCAAAAGGTCATGATGGCAAGGGCCAGGGTGGTGTTCAGATCTGCCGTGGGAGGACGAAGCCCCAGCAGGCCCAGCAGGTTCATAAAGAGCAGGATTAAAAACAGGGTGCCCATATATGGCGCAAAGCCCATTTTATCATCGCCCATGGTTTGCCGGGTCAGGTTGTTCAACACTTCCACAACGATTTCTGTCACATTTTGCCGGCCCTTTGGAATCAGTTGCAGGGTACGTGTTCCCAGAATGGCCAGCACCACCAATACCAGCATGATCAACCAGGTGTTCACCACTGTTTCGGTCACCGGAATGCCGTCCAGTATGGGAATTTCAAACATCACTCTTGGACCGAAGGCAATCGGCTGCATTTACTTTTCCTCCTTTCGTGTGAAAATATTCTTGAAATAGCGTTTATCATTCAGCAGATCTCTCTGCAGGATGACGATTTTAATCATCACCATGGCAATGATGGTACCCAGGGCATGAATATCAGGAGAGCGAATGGAGATGAGAATGACCAGTGTTGTGAGGACATAACGAATCATATATCTTGAAACGGTGTATTTTCGGGCTCGTTCGGGATGCATGGTCACTGCCCGCTGAATGGTCAGATAGAGGAGGCGGAAGTTCAATAATGAGACGGCTGTTCCAAAAAAAACACCGGTGAGAAATGCCAGGGGAGGATGAAACACCCACATTCCCAGCAACGCCACCAGGCTGTTGGCCAGAAAAACCCGTTTGGCAATGGATTTTTGGGTGACGCTGATGTCTTCCATTTCAGCCATGGCCACTCACTCCCTTCTGCGTGACTGCGGGGGATCCACATCTTTCATGGCCAGCTGGTACACATTGCGGGCACCGATGAGCACACCGGCGACGATGAGAATAAACAAAAAGACGGGTTTGGTGCCAAACCGTTCATCCAGCCATCTTCCCCCCACCACCCCCGCCAGAATGGGCACCACCATGGCAATGCCAATGTAGCTGATGAGAGACAGATTTTGAAGGGCACTTCCTTTTCGGTGTTTCATTTTTCGCTGATCGCTCCCATTATATCATAAATTCGGAAAATAAATAACGGTATTTGTTAATGTTTTATCAACAATAATCCCGATTATTTTTTCGTTCTCCCTCCCATTTGTCAGGGGGTGCGCTGAGGTGGCCAGCCCCATAAAGCAATGCTTCTCCAATGCGCCGAGAGGCCTGACCATCCCCGTAGGGATTCACCGCCCGGGCCATTTTTTCCCAGACAACGGGGTCGTCAAGCAAGTGGACGGCCGCCCGGAAAATGGCTTCTGTTTCCACACTCGTCACCTGAACTGTTCCGGCAGCCACTGCCTCTGGTCGTTCTGTTTCGGTGCGCATCACCAGAATGGGTTTGCCCAAAGCAGGTGCCTCTTCCTGAATGCCGCCGGAGTCGGTGAGAATGAGAGTGGCCGCATTCAGCAAGTTGGCAAAGGGGGCATAGTCAAGAGGTTGAATAAGATGTACATTGGGTTCACGCCCCAAAGTGGTTTCTGCCAGCTTGCCAATGGCTGGATTCAGATGCACCGGGTAGATCACCCGGTAATGGGGATAGCGTCTGGCCAGGCGGCAGACTGCTTCAAAAATCTGTTCCATGGGTGCCCCCCAGTTTTCACGGCGGTGGCAGGTCATGACCACCAGCGGGTGGGCTTCCCGTTCACTCACCAGCCGGTTCAGCTTTTCATCCCGAAAGTCGTAATCAGGTTGAATGACAGACAGCAGGGCATCAATCACCGTGTTGCCGGTGATGAAAATCTGGTCTGGTGCCACGTTTTCTTTTAAAAGATGTTCCCGGTTTTGTTGAGTGGGGGCAAAATGAAGGGTGGCCAACGTTCCCGTCAACCGTCGGTTCATTTCTTCCGGATAGGGGGAATAGATGTTGCCGGTGCGCAGGCCGGCTTCCACATGACCCACGGGGATCTTCTCGTAAAAAGCTGCCAGGGAAGCCACAAAGGTGGTGGTGGTATCACCATGTACCAGCAGGTAATCCGGACGGTAATCCTTCAGAATTTCCTGGAGGCCTGCCAGGGTGCGTACGGTGATGTCGGTGATGGTCTGGCCGTGTTTCATGATATTCAGATCTTTCCAGGGTGTAATGTCAAAAAGAGCCAGCACACTATCCAGCATTTCCCGATGCTGGGCAGTGACACAGACTCTCGAACTGAAGCGGGGATCTTTTTCCATCATTTTAACCAGGGGAGCCATTTTGATGGCCTCTGGCCGGGTACCAAATACACTGAGCACTTTCAGGGGCTGCATTGAAATGCACCGCCTTTCGAAATAATGGCATAATTCCAACGAAGGTCATGTTGCATCTCTCCGGTGACAGATAACGTTCTTCTTAATGTATCTCTTTTTGATCTAAAAATCAAGGCAGAATATGTGCTTTTAATCGTCATTTCGATGCATGTTATTTCTTGTTCATATGCATGGTTAGACCCACAGCCTTGCTGATGCATCAGACCGCCCTTCTTTTTTCAGACAGGCATCTTCATCAAGGCAGCTTAGGATCCAAGACAGCAAGTTGATTGTAAGGCAGCTAAATGAACTCGTGATGAACTCGCCGCCACCATTACTTCTTCATTGTTTGACGGGGGGTTCGGCGCGTCCTTCACCGCTGGCAATCTTTCCCAGCATTGCTTCATCTTTCACCCGGTACTGCCGTCCCTGTTTTTCAATGGCACCTTCGGCACACAGGGCACTGAGACTCCGCAGTAAGTGGCGGTAGCTGGTACACAACAGTTCCGCCCACTCTGTCAAAACCGGACGAACCACCTGATTGGCGGCCCGCTGTAAAATCAGCGCTGCCAGTCGATTCTCCAGGGGTTCAAAAATAGTATGGCTGAACACCTGATTATGATCTGTCATCTTTTCAGAGAGACGATGACACACATACCTGAGAAACACCACATCATTCAGCAGCTGCTGACGGTGTTTTTCCAGTGAGAGCGCCAGGCAGTATCCCGGCTTTGTTGCCTGCACATTGGCAGTGGCTTCCCGCTCCCATAACACCGCCATCTCCCCGATCACCTGAAATGCTTCCAGATGAGAAAGCTGCAGTACTTTGCCTGTCGTCGAGTACGTGGCGATCTTCACTGCCCCCGCCACCAGAAAAAACAGGTGCTTTGAGGGCATGCCCTCCTCCAGTAAAATATCTCCTTTTTGAAAAGCGAAAAGCTCCATTTCAGGACACTCTCCCGATGAGAAAAGTGCCTGTACCTGGTATTGCTGCTGAAAATCCGCCAGCAAGTCTTCATTTTCGATTCGCATCATCCTGCATCACCCGCCCCATCGTCGCTTGACTCCATTATAACCGCAGGGAAACCCGGGATGCAAACCTTCTTCTCTTCCCTGGCTGCCCGACAAGGTAAAATCTTTGTAAAGTCCCGGATTAATATGACCCATGTCATATTCTTAAAACAAAGTCGGTGCTACAATACAGGTAACAGGAAGCGGGCTTTCGGGCCTCGCCCACCCGGCAAGCAGTCTCACATGTGCTGATTCGACAAAGAAACAGCTGCCCGCCAGGGTGATTCTGCCAGTTTAACCCCCATGTGAAGCAGCTCCCTGTTGGAAATCCGAAACTGATTGGTCAAAAAAAAGGAGGTCACTATGAAAAAATCACGGTTTGTTGCCCTTTCTCTTCTGTTGGTCTTCAGCATTGTCACCCTTGTCTCCGGGTGTGCCTCACCCGCATCACAGTCGACGCCAGAAGCACCCGCCGCCGAAACCGCCGCCGCACCACCGGCAACACCTGCTGCATCAGAAGCAGACTTCAGCCATTTGAAGGTGGCCCTGATTTCCGATCCCATCGGTACCGAACAGTTTATTCTTCAGGCTTATCACAAGGTGGAAGAAATGGCCGGGATCCATGGGTTTCAGTGGACCTCCATGGAATGCGGCGACACGGCCCAGTGGGAAGAAAATGGACGGGCCGCTGCCAACGAAGGCTACGACCTGGTGATCGGTGTCGGCTGGCAGGCTGCCGAGCCCTTCAGCGCACTGGCTGATGAGTTTGACCATGTGCACTATGCTGTGATCGATGCCATTGCCGGAAATGACAAAGTCACCAGCATCGGTTTCAATGAAACCGAAGGTTGCTATGTGCTGGGAGTAATGATCGGCACCGCCTTCCCCGATGAAGCTCTCTATGGGTATGTGGGCTCTTTTCAAACCCAGGCCACCTACAAATACCGCTATGGCTTTTCTGAGGGTGTAAAATCGGTGAACCCCGACGCTGAATTCATGTACAACTATACCAATTCTTACAGCGACACCAGCCTGCCCTATGAATATACCACTCAGCAACAGGCAGCCGGTGCCACCTTTATTTTCGGCGGTGTTGCCGCCAGTGCTAATGCCGGCATTTACCAGGCCGCTCTTGACCTGGCTGAGCGGGGCACGCCCATCTATACCACCGGTCTGAGCGTGGATCAAACAACGCCTGACAACCCCTATATCATCGGCGGTGCTTTGAAAAACACGGGTTCCTGCACCGAAATCATCATCAGCCAGTACCTGGATGGCACCCTGGCCGGCGGCGCTCAGATTCTTGGCCTGAAAGAGGATGCCTTTGGCGTGGTGCACGTGACCACCGATACCGCCAACTACATGAATGAAGAAATGATGCCTCCCGAAGCCATCGACGCCGCAAAAGCGGTGGCAGCCAAAATCATTGCCGGCGAACTGGAAATCATCGCGCCGGAAGAATCTGCCAACTAATCCCTCCTCTCAGCGGGAACCGCTTCGGCGGCTCCCGCATTATCCCCTACTTTTCTGAAGGTGGTGCCCCATGCTGTTACATATGCATCAGATATCGAAATCTTATGGCCCGGTGACCGCCAATGATCAGGTGAGCATTGAACTGCACCAGGGTGACATTCTGGCCATTGTGGGCGAAAACGGTGCCGGAAAATCAACGTTGATGAAAATACTCTATGGGCTGGAACAACCGGATAACGGCACGATTTATCTCAATGACCGGCAGGTGGTGTTTCATCGCCCGTCAGATGCCATGGCCCAGGGCATTGGCATGGTGCAACAGCATTTCATGCTCTTTGGTTCCATGACTGTTGCCGAGAATGTGGTCTATCGAAAGGAAACCCGCAAGGGACTGCTCATGGATCACCGCCGGAACCAGGCGCTGGTCAAAGAGCTCTCCCAACGCTATCACCTCCCCGTTGATCCCCAGGCAGTGGTTGATGACTGCCCGGTGGGCCTTCAGCAACGGATCGAAATCTTAAAAATCCTCTATCAGGATGCCCACATCATTATTTTCGATGAACCCTCTGCCGTATTGACGCCCCTGGAAGTGGAAGACCTGCTGAAAACCATGGAACAGCTGAGCCGCCTTGGCAAGAGCATCATCCTCATCACCCACAAGCTTCGCGAAGTGATGGCTGTGGCGCACCGGGTGGTGGTCATGCGGGATGGGCGGGTAATCTCCGTTTCAGACACATCGGAAACCTCCCTTGAAAAAATGTCTTATGAAATGGTGGGCCGGCAGATTCCAACCCGCCACATGACGCCCCCCACTGTGGGCACTCCCTTACTGGAGGTGACAGGATTATCCCTGAAAGGCGAACCGGGCACCATCACCCTTCACGACATCCACCTGCAGCTTCGCCAGGGAGAAATCGTGGGCATCGCCGGCGTTTCCGGCAACGGCCAGTCTGAACTGATTCGATGCCTCACGGGACTGCAGGCTTATGACACCGGTCAGGTGATGCTGAACGGCACCGATGTGACCCAGGCTTCTGCCGGAATGATCCGGGAAGCCGGCCTCGCTCACATTCCAGAAGACCGTTACGCCTGGGGGAGCGCCCCCGCCGCCACCCTGGCAGAGAATGCCCTGGTGGGTGCCGAAGGCCGTCACCCCTTCAGTCGCAGCGGTATTTTAAACCTGCGCCAGGTGAACGCCCATGCGGCACATCTTATACAAGATTACGATGTGAAGGCCGCTTCTCTTTTCCAGCAGATGGCCTCCCTTTCCGGCGGCAATGCCCAAAAGCTCATTGTGGCCCGTGAAATTGCCCGAAAGACGCCGGTGCTCATTGCCTGCGAACCCACCCGGGGCATTGACATCGGTGCCATGGAGTACATTCATGGGCAATTGATTGAGAAGCGGGATCAGGGAGACGGCGTGCTCCTGGTATCCTCCGAACTGTCGGAAATTATGGACCTGTGCGATCGGATCTATGTCATGTTTGAAGGTCGTCTGAACGGCGAATTTATCAGGGGCGAAGTCGATGAAAAAACTCTGGGACTCTATATGTTGGGAGGAAACCGCCATGCACCACAAACAGCTCTTGGGTAACGAATCCCTGCGCCACTGGCTGCGCCGCTTCGCCGGTGCCTTAAAACAGCCTACCCTGGCCATTTTCGCAGGTCTGGTCGTTGGCGGCATCGTCATTGCCCTCTCCGGTTTTCATCCTTTGACAGCCATCGGCAACATGCTCAAGGGCGGTTTTGGATCAGCTTATTACCTCACCACCACCCTCACCCGGTCCACTCCCATTATTTTTGCCGGGTTGGCAGCGGCGCTGGCCTGGGGGTCGGGCTACCCCAGCCTGGGGGCTTCCGGCCAAATGATTCTGGGCGCCCTGATTTGCTCCCAGGCCGCGGTGCGTTTCACAGGGCCTCCCCTATGGGTCATCACCCTGTCCCTCCTCTGCGGCATGCTTGGCGGCATGCTGTATTCCCTGCTGGCCGCCTGGATCAGTGACCGCTTCAAGCTTTACCTGCTGATTGTCACCCTCATGCTGAATTACATCGCCGACTACATTGCCTCTTACACCACCACCTACCTGGTGAAAGATCCCTTTGGTGCCGATGCTTCTGCCATTCAGACCCAGCGGATTGAATCCGGCATTCTTCCCCGTATATTTACCGGCTATACGGTTCACTGGGGCTTTGTGATTGCCCTGGTCACCGTCATTATCATTCTTTTCATTATGAAAAAAACCACTTTTGGCTACCGGGCCCGTATGGGGGGATTAAATCCCCGCTTTGCTGAGTATGGGGGTATCAACAGCCAGCGCATGATGTACGGTGTGCTGCTGCTCAGCGGGGCTCTGGCGGGGCTGGGAGGTGCCTGCGAGGTGCTGGGAGCCCGCTTTCGGTACGTGGACGGCATGATCACTTCTCCCGGATACGCCTGGAGCGGCATCATCGCCTCCCTCATGGCCAGCAATCATCCCGTGGGTATCTTTTTCAGCAGTATTTTTCTCGCCGGTCTCACCACCGGCGGCGGTGCCATTGAGCGAAGCATGGGCGTGCCCAGTGAGGTGACCACCATTATTCAAAGTGTGATTACCCTGCTCATCACTGCCCATTTTGTGATGGCGGCTCGAAAGCGGCATGCAGCTCCAGCGCCATACACTCCCTCGGAAGGCGGCGATCTCCATGAATCTCAGCCCTGAATACCTGGCTGTTCTGGCCAATTCAACCATCCGCATGACCACGCCCATTCTGCTGGTCACCCTGGCCGCCGCCCTCTGTACCCGGGTGAAACTCTTCAACATCGCGCTGGAAGGTGCCATGATCGCGGGAGCTTTTTTCAGCATCGTGGCCAATTATTACACCGGCAGTATTTGGCTTTCAGTAATGGCAGGGGCTGTGAGCGGCATGGCGGTTTGCGGTCTGGTGGGTTTCTGTGTGGTGCACCTGAAAGCGTCTGCCGTGGTGGCAGGCCTGGCGGCCAACACACTGATGACCGCCACCACCACCTACCTCCTGTCCATTATTTTCAACACCAAAGGCGTCTTTACCCACCCCAGTCTGGTGAGTCTTCCCAAAATCACCCTTCCCGGAGTGGCCGGCATCCCCTTCATCGGAACGCTTTTTTCAGGCTTAACACCCCTGGATTATCTGGCATTTATACTGGCAGGCCTTTTATATGTGTTTCTATACAAAACCGTCCCCGGCTTTCGTCTCCGGGCAGTGGGCATTAACCCGGAGGCCGCCCGAAGCCTGGGAACCCCTGTGGAACGCTGGCAGCTTCTCACCATCACCTTTTCCGGTCTTTTGTGCGGTCTTGGCGGGTGTCTCCTTTCCATGGGAACCGTGACCCTCTTTATTCAGAACATCACCTCCGGCAGAGGCTATATTGCCCTGGCAGCCAACACCCTGGGCCAGTCTCACCCCCTGGGTGTGCTCCTTTCCTGCGGCTTCTTCGGTTTCAGCCAGGCCGTGGGGAATGCCCTGCAAAACACCGCTCTAAAAACCCAAATGACCTTTTCAATTCCCTATGCCGCCACCATCGTTGCCCTCATCGCCTTTCACCTCTACACCCAGCACAAAAAGAAAAAAGCAAAGGAGGCCTCCCTTCAGTGAAGATTGCTGTGGATACCCACACCCATACCATTGCCAGCTCCCATGCCTACTCCACCGTTGACGAGCTGGCAGCAGCCGCTGCACAGCGCGGGTTATCCATGCTGTGCATCACCGACCATGCCCCCGGCCTTATGGACTCCCCCCATTTGCTGCATTTCATGAATTATCATGTGCTTGACCGGGAAATAGCAGGGGTTTCCATGCTTTACGGCGTGGAGCTGAACATCATGGACCGTCACGGAAAACTGGACATGCCCGAAGAAGTGTTGCAACAACAGGACCTCTGCATCGCCAGCTATCACGAGATCTGCACTGCCCCCGGTACCCGCAAAGACAATACCCGGGCTTATGTGGCTGCCATGAACTGCCCCTATGTGAACATTATCGGCCACCCCGACGATGGCCGGGTCCCCGTTGATTTTGAGACCCTGGTGAAGGAAGCCAGGGAAACCGGAGTACTGCTGGAAGTGAATAATGCTTCCCTTAAATCAGCCCACTACCGGCTGAATACCCGGGAAAACCTCACCACCATGCTGACCCTGTGCCAGCAATACCAGGTATCTGTTGTGCTGGGGTCTGATGCCCATTACCGATCGGCAGTGGGAGATTTTCAGTGTGTCCTTTCATTGCTGAACACATTGGATTTTCCCGAGGAACTGGTGGCCAACACCTCTGTTGAAAAATTCAGGCGCGCCCTTCGTCGATTTTCCTCTGACAGCGCCGGTCATATAAGGAAGGAATCCCATGCGACTTCTACACCTCTCTGATATTCATTTTCGACGGCATTACCCCCGGCATCGCAGCACCTATCTGGATGCCCTGGCAAAAATGACATCCCCCCTGGATCATCTGGAACACTGCTTTCGTCAGGTTAACCGCAACCTGCTGGATGGTGTGGTGATTTCCGGTGATCTCACCGAAACAGGTGATGTTTCCGATTATCGGCAGCTGAAAGCGACCCTGACGTTGCTTTTACAGGGTCTTCCCCTCATTGTTACCCTGGGCAATCATGACCATAAGCCGGCTTTTCGCCAGGGGTGGGGATTGCATGATGCCGCCAGGTCTGGAGCCGATGCCCCCTATCATGATGTGCTGGACCTGAAGGATTTTCGCATTCTGTCACTGGATAACGCAGCACCCGGTGCTCCCCACGGGCACATTTCGGAAGCTCAGGTTTATTGGCTGGAGCAGCAGCTGCGGCATGCAGGTCACCGGCGCCTGCTGCTGGTGTGCCACCATCACCTGCTCCCGGAGCAGGCCTCAATTCCACCGGCTTCCTTTGACAAAGCTTTTGAAGCACTCGTTGAAAACAGCCGCATCGAAGGTATCCTGTGCGGACACACCCACCATCAGTTTCAGGGTACCTTTGCCGGCAAGCCTTATACCACCGCCCCCAGCCTGTCCTTTTGTGGCAAAAATAAAGCTGACGGCCAGGTTCTTTTTGAAGAGAACCCTGGCTATCAGCTCATTGATCTTAATGATAACGACTTCTTGGTGACACCCGTTTACCTGTACTCCCATCCCCGTCATTTGGGTGATGTGACTTTTCCCCTCTAATTTTTGGAATCACCTGCTGTCAAGCGTCGTCGATACCATTTCACAAACTCAGCCGACAGTCTGTCTGACATTTCCAGGCCCTCCAGATTTTGGGGGGCCTCTTTCAGGCAAGCCTGCTCAAGCACCTGGGCCACCGCTTTGTAGATGCGCAGCCGCTGAATTTCCGGCGACAGGGCAACGCCTGTCACCCGCCGGTTGATGAGCAGCTTGGAAATTTCATCCAAGCAGGCGGGGGGTAATCCGTCAATCATCTGGGGATGTTGCCGGTCGATGGCTTCCATCAGAACGGATAAGCCGTCATAGGGCAGTTCTTCACAGTCTTTTGATCTGATTCTTTCTGCTGCCTCTGCTCTGATTCTTTCTTCAGTTGGCGCCTTTTCTGATTCTCCTGTCTTTTTATCTGCGTCTGCCTTTTCTTTTTCGGTAGCCTTTGTTGCTTTTTCGGCTTCCCGTGCCTTTGTTGCACCGCTCTCCACCCTGAAGGCGCCGGTGGATTCTTCTTGCAGAATCTGCTGGAAGAAGGCTTTCATTTCTGGCATGGGGCTGATGTTCAGTTCACGCCGAAGAATGTCCCGGCATTTATGATACTGCTGGATGGCCTGCACCCGCTGCTGATTTTTGAAATAGAGTTCCATAAGCTTCAGGTGCAAATCCTCCTGCAGCGGGTTCATGGCCAGCAGGCTCTCCACACCGCCGATGGCACTGGCGTAATCGCCTTTTTCCTGATGTATCTCTGCCTGTTGGCTCACTCTGCCAAAAAAGATCCGCTGCATCCGTTCCCTTTCACAGATAATCCAGTTGTCCAGTTCCGGATTCCCTTTAATGGGGATGTCTTGAAGAAATTCCCCCCGATAGTGAACCGCCCCTTCCCTTTGATCTCCGGGGCCGTTTTCCAGCATGATCACATCGCTGTACCAACAATGGTTTTCCAGCAGCATGCAGTGCTCTTTATCTTCCTGATGCAAAAAATCGGTGACAATTCCCCTGGCTCTGAATTCCCGGTTAATACTCCAGAGGGCATATCGGAGATTGTATTTTGCCGATTTTCGGTCACTGTCGCACCAGAACAAGGATGCCAGGCGTTCCCGGGCAACCTGTTCATTGCGGTTTACCACCAGATAGGCCAGGATTCCAATGGCTTTACTGCTGAGGGTTCCTGTGATCTCTGTTTCATTGGCAACCACTCTGGGTACTCCCATAAAATGCAGTTCCAGCAAGGCTTATCCCCCCAGCTTCACTTTCAGGTTCCCTTGTGGTGACTTCAATGGCTCTGAGTTCAATTGAATGCCCCGATCAAACAAGATCTTTCCTTTTTTGATGGTGGCTGTCACCTGAATGTCTTTGATCTTCTCTGGATGAACCCTGAGTGGGTTTTCTTCAAGAATGCACAGATCTGCCAGGTGCCCAACTTCCAGCGTCCCTTTTTCCCCTTGCTGCCCGATGGCTTTTGCTCCGTTGAGGGTAAACATGGCCAGAGCTTCCAGAGGCGCAAGCCGCTCTGATTCTGTGGGATGATTCACCGCTGCATGGATGCCCAGCAGGGGGTCGATGGGGGTCACATCACTGTCAGATCCGCCCGCTATGATGCAGCCTTGCTTCCATAAGGTTTTCAGCGGATTGGTGCGGCACCGCCGCTGTTCACCCAACCGTTCTTCATACATGCCTCCAGAACCACCCCAGAAGTATTCATAGGCCGGTTGCATGGATAGAATCACCTTCAGCAGTACCGCCTGCTCGATGAGATCCTGATTGGGCAGCTCAAAGTGTTCGATGCGGAGAATGCTGGTGCTGTGGGGATGCAGCCGCCTTCCTTCCCGATACGCTTCCAGCACCAGTCGAATGGCCCTGGTGCCAATGGCGTGAAGGGTTACCGTCAAGTTGTGTTTCATGCTTTCGCTCACAAAATCCCGAATTTCTTCAAAATGAAAAAAAAGGGTTCCCATGGATTCTCCCCGGTCGCTGTACGGATAATCAAGGGCAGCGGTATGGGCGCCAAAAGAACCGTCCACAAAAATACATCCGCCGATTTTATCCAGTCCCAGGGCAACCACTTTGGCCACATCGGTGGTCTGATAAAAAAAGGCCACGTCTATGGGCATTTTTTCCAGACTGCGAAGCACATAGAGAGCGTCCTGATCGTGAAAGAGAAACCCGCCCTCCATGGCATTGATGGTGGTGACGCCTTTTTCGATGGCCCGATTCAACACCTGGCCCACGCCTTTTTCCCGGGTTTGATCGGTGGTAAGTCCCAGCAGTTTTTTGCGGGCAAAGAAATTCGCCCGCCCAGTGAGAACGCCAGTGGGAATGCCGGCTTCATTTCGCTGAATGCCTTCCAGGTTGAAGGGCAGGTCGAGCCATCGCAGCCCCAGGGTATTCACCACGCTCACGTGATATTCCACACTGGAGATCCACAGCATTCTGTCAGTGATCACCGTGTCCAGCTCAAAACGGGTGGGCATCCGCTTTTCCTTCAGCTTAACTTCTTCAAGTCCCACGCAGTGAATTAATTTCCCCCAGGCATGCCGTCCCTGATTTTTCCGAATGCAAGCTATCACCTCATCCGTGGAGCAGCATGCCCCTAAGTTAATGCCCACTTCATTCAGGGCCGTTTCCATCAGATGCACATGGCTGTCCACCAGCCCCGGGATCATGGTTCGTCCCGCCAGATCCACCGAAGCGGCGTCCGCCTGGTAACGCTCCCATTCGCTGCCTCTTCCCACTGCCGCGATTCTTCCATCAGCCACCAGCAGCCAATCTGCCTGAGGCATGGTTTCTGTCAGGGTGAGTATCTCCCCATTGAAGAACAGTAACCGGTCGTTTTTCATCATCACCCCTCCAACCCGACACCCGCCATCTCTGCCTTTATGTCAGAATGTCCTTTAAATAAAGATATATGATTTCAGCCGTTTTGACAACCGAACTGATTTCCACATATTCGTCCGGGCCATGAAAATGCTCTCCTGCAGGCCCGATGACATAGGTGGGAATCTGCCCCCGGTGACCCAGGGTATTGAAATCACCAATGCTGGGGAAGTAGGTGATGGCAGGCGTTTGACCTGTCACCTCATGAATGGTTCCCTTCAGTACTTTTGTATAGGGATTGCTTTCTGAGACAGTATAAGGATGAAACCCCCCTGCATCAGGATGTGGGGCATCTCTGAACTTCATGGTATAGGTGGACTGGATATTGGCCCGCTTCACAGCTTCATCCACTTCCCGGCGCAGCCAAGTGAGGTCTTCCCCCCTTACGGTGTGACGAAAAACAGTGAATGAAGCTTCATCAGCCACACTGCAAGCCGCCCCGCCCCCGGTGATTTCAATGGGAACCAGGGTCCCTGTTCCCAGTTTCGGATCCTCTTTAAAAGCCGCCTGCTTCAGTTCCATCAACACCTTGGCGGCATCAGTGATGGCGTCTATCCCTTTTCCCGGGTCAGCTGCATGGGCACTTTGACCTCGAAAGGTGACAGTGTAGTTCCAACCGCCTCTGGCCCCCAGACACAGGGTGGGGAAGGGGCTGTCGGTGAAACTGCCGCTGGGTTCTGTCACCAGGGCCACATCCACGTGTTGAATGTGCCCATCCAGCAGCAGGGCATCCGTTCCCAATCCAAAAGGTCCTTCTTCATCAGAAACCAGGGTATAGATAATTTCACCATTGAAATCCTTAACGGTTTTTGAGAAGGCTTCCACCGCCAACAGTATGGCCGCACAGCCCCCTTTCATATCCAGGGCTCCCACCCCATACAACCTGTCATCCTCCACTGTTGCCCCCAGCGGGTCCCGAGTCCATCCTTTGCAAATTTCCACGGTATCCAGATGGCCGTTCAGCAGCACCTTGGGCCCTTCGTCTTTCCCCTTTAACTGTCCGATCACATTGGTTCCCTTGAAGTTGGTCACCTTTTTCTCGTGATACCGATGGTACTGGGCATCAAGGCCCCGTTCCCGCAACCACTCATACGCATACTTCATCACTTCATCTTCCCTGAAATAGGGGCTGTAGATTTTTACCAGGTCCGATACCAGTGTGACCACGTTTTCCCGACTGATCATCGCGCTTCCCCTTTCTATTTTGAGTTGGTTTTCGACACTTGTCCCGCTTTTTCCAGAAAGTATCGCGGATGATGATGCGCCCATTGTCACCCGACTTTCATTGTTTAGTTTATAACAGTCATTCCAGCTTTTCCAGTCATTTTTGCCCTCAGTCCGGCAGGCACCGCTTCTAAAGGACTCTTTTTCTCACAAAAAACCGCATGACACCAATACTCCTGTTGTTGTCATGCGGGTTTTCTGGTCATTTATCTCTGATGCTTATTCTTCGCTCATCGTCGGCTCTTTCACCGGATTATAGGTTTTAACTGATTTGATATCGCCTTCCTTAAACATGGCGAAACCGATAAAGCTGTAAATCACCGCTATGACAGGCGTGATGAAGGAAAGGAACACGTAGGGGAAGTATTCCATGGTGGGAACACCCAGCGCCCCGGTGAAGAACACGCCACACAACCCCCAGGGAACCAGGGGAGAGACGACCGTTCCTGAATCCTCAGAAGTTCTTGAGTTCACCTGAGGCAGCAGCCGCTGTTTTTTATAGGCAGGCACAAACATGCGGCTGGGAATGAGAATGGCCATGTACTGACTGGCGGAGAAAATATTGACGGCAATGGCTGACACCACATGAGTGGTAATCAACCCTCTAGTGGTGCTCACCAGCCCGCTGATTTTCTCCAGCAGTACTTCCAGCACCTTTGTTTTTTCCAGAATACCGCCCATGCTCAGAGCGATAAAGCCCAATGAAATGGTCCACATCATGCTCTGAAGACCACCGCGGCTCAGAAGCTCGTCCACTTCCACGATCCCGGTGGCTGAAGTGAATCCGTAGTTCATAAAGTTGGCCACATCACCCACACTGTAACCCTGGAAGACGATGGCAAAAAGACCGCCAAGAATGGAGGCAATCATCATGACTGCCAGTCCTGACATCCGTTTCACAGCCAAAATCACCACTACAATAGGCGGAATCAGCGTGAGGGGACTGATGAAAAAGTTTTCGCTTAACCCGTTGAGAATCACATCAATTTGAGCTGTGTCAATTTCACCGCCGGCAAAGCGCATGCCTAAAATGGCGTAGAGCACCAGTGAGATCAACGCTGCCGGTCCAGTGGTGTAGAACATGCTGCGAATGTGGTCAAAAAGATCGGCTTCAGCCACCCCAGCAGCCAGATTGGTGGAGTCAGACAACGGTGACATTTTGTCTCCGAAAATAGACCCGGAAATCACGGCACCCGCTGTCATGGCTCCAGGAATTCCCAGCCCCAGCCCAATGCCCATAAAAGCTACCCCAAAAGTGGCACCGGTTGTCCAGGAACTGCCTGTGGCAACAGAGGCCACCATGCAGACAATGGCCACTGTCAGCAAGAAGACTGACGGTGAAATAAAGCTGAGGCCGTAATAAATCAGGGTGGGGATGGTGCCTGCAGGAATCCATGACCCCACCAGAACGCCCACCATCATTAGAATCAGCATGGGCAGCATGGCAATTTTACAGCCATACAGGATGCCTTCCTGCACTTCATCGTAGGTAAAGCCGGAAAGGATGGCCACAATGGAAGCCACCACCGCCACCACGATCAGTGTGATATGGGTGATCCAGTCTTCTCCAATAATAAAGATCTGAGCGTACATGGCAAAACAAAGAAAGAAAATGACGAATGCTGCTGCTGCAAAACTTGGCCGTTTGTTATCACTCATTCTTTTACCCCCTTTTTCACTGACTGTCAACGAACTTTTCTTATGGGTCTGTTTCTTGCACTTTTCGAATGGAATTGACCAGCCCCTTTCATGATTCGACAAAATCCATTTAATTTTCTGTTTGTTTAACATTTATCATGCACCTGTTGGGGCTTCCGTTTGATGCATCGTTTGTTTCACTGTTTTTTTTGAGAATCTTAAAATCACCTCCAATCCAATTGTGATCACTGGAGAACATGTCAACGGTGAGATGGCGCATGTTTCTGAACGCAAAAAGAACCCCAGTAATAGAGGTTCTGCAAAAAGGGTTATTTGAAAAAGTAGTCTTATTTATTGATTTTCAGGCTCAGTCAGCACCAGTTCCCCTTCACTGAGACCAGCGATGATTTCGGTGCGGTTTCGTGTACTGAGGCCTGTGGTGACCTGACGGAGAACCGCTTCTTCATTATCCCAGATAAAGACGTGCTCTTCACCTTCCAGCCAGAAAACTGCTCGTTCTGGTACGGTCAGGGCATTTTCACGGGTTTCCCGAATGATTTCCACGTCCACTTCGTAGCCAGGGCGCCACTGGGGATCCACCTGGTCCACTGCCACTTCAATGCGCACCCGCCGTTGCTCAATGCCCAGCTCCGATACTTTGGCAAATGCGGTGGGATGCACCTTGCGAATATGCCCTTTCACCGGGTCTGTTCCCAGATCCCGGTGGATCACCCGCACAGCCATGCCAGGTGCCACGCCGCTCATTTCACGGGCCAGCAGGTCTGCTGTGATGTACAGCTGTTTCAGATCTCCAAGTTCCAGAAGGAGTTCACCCGGCTGCACGTAAGCGCCAGCTTCCACATGCCTTGCCAGAATGGTGCCGCCGACGGGGGCTTCCACAAAATAGGAGTCCTGCTGGGTGCGCAGGTGTTCCCGTTCCCGCTCCAACTGCCTGATACCTGCTTCATAACTGCCCCGGGCTGCGGGGCTGAGCGCGTCTTCAGAAGCTTCGAGACTCAGCGCTGCCTGTTCCACCGCCGATGCCAAATTGGTTTCTTCCAGCTGTGCTGCGATGAGTTCCTGTTGGCTGACAGCACCGGCATCATAAAGGGCCTGCACCCGATCCAGCTGTTTTCGGGATTCTTCCCACTGCTTTTCTGCCAGCTCCAGAGCTGCCTGAGCCTGCTGCGATCCACGATGGGCACTATCCATGGCAACCTGATAGGTACTCCGGGCGGCAGCCAGCTCATCCTCCAACCGGTTCAGGGCAGTGCGCCAGTCGCTGCTGTCGATTTCCACCAGCAGATCCCCCGCGTTTACTTCGTCACCGGGTTCCACTTCCAGGTTTCCGATTCGACCAGGCAGGTGAGCCACCACTTGCCGGTGATTGTCGGTGACAATCTCACCGATTTCTTCCACCATGTCTTCCAGATCCTCCCGTACCACGGGTGCTGTGGGGGGTGCTTCCGCCGGACGATTCATCCAGTAATATCCCCCTGCCGCTGCCACTGCCAGCAGCAGCAGGCCCACCACCAGCTTTTTCGCATGCTTTTTCATGTGATTTCCTCCTCTGACGTTCTTCATCAGGTCATCCGGTTCTTCAGGGCTTCAATAAAGCTGAGATTCCTAATTTTCACAAAGGTGGCCATTTGTGCCACTGCCACAAAGATGATGACTGCCACCACTGTCTGTAGCACCACCCGGTCAGAAACGGTTCCCGGCATGGCGTACACTTCGGTGCTCATGGATTCCATCATACTGGCCATCATCCAGCGTCCCAGTGGAATTCCCATCAGAATTCCGAGAACGCTCACCAGGGTATTTTCCCGGGTGATCATCCGAAAGATTTCTTTTCGGTGAAAGCCCAGCACCCGCAGGGATGAAAACTCCATGATGCGTTCGTTGATACTGATAAGCGTAATGTTGTAGACAATGGCAAAACCGATGATGCCTCCCAGCATGACCATGATCCCGATGGTGACCACAATCATCTCAGAGAACTCTTCAAACATTTCCTGCATTTGTCCCAGGGACTGAACCTGCTGCACATGATGGGCATCTTCCAAAATGGCCCCCAGGTCAGCATCGGTTTTCACCGACAGGCCGGTGATGTGGCCTGGATCCACCACCCACCGTTCCATGGTTTCCAAAGTCATGTACCCGTTCAGACCCAGGTATTGATTCACCGAGCCGCCGTATTCCATCCAAAAGTCATCACGGTCAGGCAGGTAATTTTTCACCAGCACCTGGTCGCCCGGTTCCAGTTCCAGCGACTTGGCAAAACCACTGGTAAGATACAGGCGGTCATGGTGCATCATCAGCGGTACCCCCGGTTCGCTTTCCAGGTGGTACATGTCACTGTCTGCGGGAATGCCCACCACGCTCACTGCTTTGCGGTGCCAGTCTTTTCGGATTTCAAGGGGCATTTCAATCCGGGGCTCAATGGCCTCCACATTTGCCAGCTGCCGGATTTCATGCAGGGTGTTCATCCCTGACATCCCTTTAAAATCGATATTATAGTCCATGGTATACATCTGACCGTACTGAATCTCGAAAATCTGTTGCCAGACGCCTCCCATGTTCATGGCCACCAGCGTGACTCCGTAGGTGAGGGCGATGCCCAAGGCCAGGGTGCCATACCGCCGCTTGTTGCGAAACAGGTTCCTGATCACCATTTTCCAGCTGAAGGCAATGCGCTTCCACAGGAAGGTGATGCGTTCAATCAACAACCGGTGGCCGTCCGCCGGTGGTTCAGGACGCATGGAATCTGCGGGATGAATCCCAATCACCCGTCGGGCACCCGCCAGGCCCGCCAGCACGCAGAAAACAACGGTGATGACCATGGCGGTCACATAAGATTCTGGAATAATGCGGGTTTCCAGCAAGGGCACGTTCATGTACTGGATGTAGAGCTGGACATAAATATCAGAGACCCAGGTGCCGGTGATGATGCCCAACAGCCCGCCTCCCATGCCTATGAGCAGGGAAAACTGAATGTAATGCGCCAAAATTTGTGCATTGGAATATCCCAGGGCTTTCATCACACCGATGGCCACCCGGTCGTTTTTCACCGTTCGTGACAGGACAATGTAAATGATCAGTGCCGCCACTGACATGAAGAGGGTGGGCAGTACCCGGGACATGGCTTTCACCTGGTTCAGTTCTTCTTCCATCATTCGGTAGCTCATGAGGTCATCCCGCTGCATCACCCGGCGAACGCCGTAACGGTCCAGGGCATCATCCAGGGCATCGGCCACCGCATCTGGATTGGCACCGGGTGTCAGGGTGATGAGAAGCTCGTTGTAGCTGTCCCGGTAGCCCAGCAGCGGCCCCAGCAGTTTTTCCGAGACGAAGAGGACACCAAAACCTTCCGGGTCAGGTAACAGGCTCTGTTCATTCTCCATAAGGTAGACAAATTCGGGATGTCCTGCAAATCCAATCACTTCCAGGGGGACTTCCCGGCCGTTCATGTAAGGTGTCATGATATCTCCCAGCTGAATGCCTCTGGCATTCGAAAACTGTTCCAGCACAGTAACTGCATGGGTTTCGTTCCGCACCATCCGCCCTTCAATGGGATAGAGGGCACTGATGGGGTTATCTGTATCGGGAACTGAGATCACCCGCACCCTTACCCGCTCGTCGGGGTCGTCGGTGACAAAGGGAACATCCACACTGACACGGCCCTCCACATGGGCGATCCCTTCCATGCGCAATACGTCATACAGCGCATTGGCGGGAATGCGGGTGAGCTGCACCTGCATGTCGGCCAACCGGGTAATGTCATAGAAATCACGGATGGAGTTTTCCAGATTAATGGCGGTCATATGACTGGAGATCAGCGCCATGAGCGCCAGGGTCATCACCACGATGATGGAAATCACCTGACCCCTGATGCTGATCATCATGCGAAAGAGCCGCCTGGTGAGGGGAGACAGTCGCATTACCACTCAATCCTTTCTGGCGGTACCGGGTTCTCGTTGACGGTGATATCGGTGATTTCGCCGCTGCGCATGCGAATCACCCGGTCACCCATGGCGCCCACAGGGGTATTGTGGGTAATGATGACAACGGTTTTGTTGTAGGTCAGATTCACTTCTTTCAGCAACTCCAAAATGCGGATACCCGTTTCAAAGTCGAGGGCTCCTGTTGGTTCATCACATAACAGCAGCAGGGGGTTCTTTGCCACCGCACGGGCAATGGCCACCCGTTGTTGTTCACCGCCGCTGAGCTGGGAAGGGAAATGGTCGGCCCGTTCCGAGAGCCCCACCTTGCCCATCACTTCATCCAAGTTCAGAGAGGTGTCGCAAATTTCTGTGGCCAGTTCCACATTCTCACGGGCTGTCAGATTGGCCATCAAATTATAAAACTGAAAGACAAACCCCACTCCGTTTCGCCGGTACTGGGTCAACTGTCGATCGGAAAAACTGGTCAACTCTTTTTCCTGTACATATACCTGCCCTGAAGTGGGAGTGTCCATCCCTCCCAGAATATTCAGCAACGTGCTTTTCCCGGAACCGCTGGGCCCCAGAATCACCACAAACTCGCCTTCATACAAATCAAAGGTGGCGTTTTTCAGAGCGCGCACCTCCACTTCACCCATCTGGTATGTCTTGTTCAGGTTTTCAGACCGGATCAGCACCGGCCGCTGACCGGGCTGTGTCGAAACTTCTTTTATGGTTGCTTTATTTTTGGTGTGATTGAAGCCAAACATGGTGCCCCTCCTTTAACTCCCAACTGATGCCCGTGATCCGTGGAATGAATTACCCGGTGGTTATTTCGTCTTTGTTTTGGTGTTGACTCCCTTGCTGCTCCTCTGTTTTTGACAGTGCCCATGGCAGCCTGATGTCTGACATAATGCCCCGGCTGATGAAATGAAACAATTTGATGTTGAAATCCAATAGTTCCTCATGGTGAATTTCTCCCTGCTTGATCAACCCCATAATTCCGACGGTGAGCACATCCAGCATCATTGCCACGAAAGCCGGGTCGGCTTCCTGTATTTCTCCCGCTGCCTTTCCCTGTTCAAGGATATCTGTCAGCAGTTTAACTGTTGTTTCCCGTTTATAGGCGGCAATTTCCTGCAGCAGATGGGGTTTGTCGTACAAGTCATGATAAAACTCTGGCGTAACGGTTTTGGAAACGACGAATCCTTTTTCAAAATATGCTTTCAGGCGGCTGTAGGTATCCGGCTGACGCCGTAGCTCCTGAGATACTTCTTCGTTGAAGCGGCGTACCATTTCCAGGGTGATCTCTTTAAACAACTCCTCTTTGGAATTAAAATGATTGTAGATAGTCATTTTGCTGATGCCGGCTGCTGCTGCAATTTCTTCCATGGTGACGGCTTTCAGCCCTTTTTCAAAAAAAAGCCGTTCTGCCTGTTCAAGCAGGCGCTGGTGTTTCAACTCCCATTGTGTGGCCATAAACCACACCTCCCTCCGTGATCAACGTGTTCTTTGGATCCCTTCTGATACGACTGTATACATGTGACCAATGGGGATTATTTATACTTTTATACTCAAATAGTCCATTAGTTGATTTTATTGTAAACTTTTTTCGGCATTCGTCAAGGGTTTTTTTGAATTTTCTCGATTGATTTTGAAATCTTTTCTCAAAAACATAAAAAACCGCCCGCGGGCAGTTGCAGATTGAAGACCACCCTCTTTGTCTTCAGCCCAAAACCCCCTGAGGCAGTTGAAACAGCAGTTATGATTAAATTGAAGCCGAACCGAAGTTGAAGACGGAACGCATTTTAAGAGGTGCGCTTCAGCAGTCCCGCACGAATCATGGCCATCATGAGAATCAGAGTAACCACCAGCAGCATGGCAATGGATGTGGTGCGACTGGCCCCGGAAATAAAAATGGCACTCACCCCAAGAAACAGGCTGAAACCGTACAGAATCCAGACAGTTTGCCGGTGGGAAAAGCCTTGGGCCAGCAGCCGATGGTGCAAATGCCCTTTGTCTGCTTCCATGATGGGTCGTTTGTTCACCATGCGCCGGAGAATGGCAAAGGCAGTATCAAAGATGGGAACTCCCAGTGCCAGGACGGGAATGGCAACAGCGATGGTGGTGGCGCTTTTAATCACCCCTTCAATGGAGATGGAGGCCAGCACAAAACCAATGAGGAGAGAGCCTGTGTCACCCATGAAAATAGTGGCGGGGTGCGAATTGTGGGGTAAAAAACCCAGGGAAGCTCCCGCCAAAATCATCAGCAGCACTGCCACTTCCGGTTGGCCGTTCATATAGGCGACGGCTGCCAAGGACAAGGATGCAATGCCGGCCACTCCGGCTGCCAGGCCGTCCAGCCCGTCGATGAGATTGACGGTATTGGTGATCCCCACAATCCAAAACAAGGTGGCAGGAATGGCCAGGGGGCCCAGTGCCACTATGGGTTTGGATGCAGAAAGAAAATTGGTGATGAACTCAATGCGAACACCACCGGCCATCACCAGTAACGCTGCACAGATCTGCAATGAGAGCTTCAGTTTTGCCGGCAGGGGACGGACATCATCCACCATTCCCATACCTGCCATGAGGGTGGCTCCTCCCAGCAGGGTCACCATTTGCCGGTCAAGGTCCATCATCAGCAGTGACACTGCCAGAAAAGCAGCGTAGATGGCCAGCCCGCCCAGCCGTGGAATGGGTTTTCGGTGAACCCGTCGGTTATCTTTCGGAACGTCAATAGCCCCTAACCGATAGGCAGCCCGCCGGGCAAGGGGTGTTGTCAAATAAGCAATCAGCGCCGACAAAGCCAGCGCAATCATCAGTCGATCCATAATGGTCAGGTCACTCCCCGGAAATCAGGTTATCCAGCAAAGTCAGGGTGATGCCGGCTTCCTGCAGCATCTGTTCCGCCAGGGCATCGGGATAGGCTCCTTTGATCACGACGGCTTTCACGCCGGCATTGATCATCATTTTGGCACAGATCACGCATGGCTGATGGGTCACGTACAGCAGGCTGCCGTTGATGGATGTGCCATGAAGAGCCGCTTGAATAATGGCATTCTGCTCTGCGTGGAGACCACGGCACATTTCATGCTGCTGCCCCGATGGAATCCCCAGTTGTTGGCGCAGACATCCGGTTTCCTGACAGTGAGCCATGCCAGAAGGGGCACCATTGTACCCGCTGGCAAGAATCCTTCTGTCTTTCACCAACACTGCTCCCACCTGACGACGCAGGCAGGTGGACCGCTTCGCCACCACTTCTGCCATTTCCATAAAATAATGATCCCAGTCCGGTCGCATGAAAAGCCTCCTGCCTGCTGACATGTTGATAATCTCAAGAACGCAAAGCCGCTTTCATTATACCCTTCCTGAAGACCGGTGGCAAGGGACAAGTATTTCTCTGACCGTTAGGGATCCTTTCGTTTTATACGCACCACAAAACGAACGCCATTTCCCTTTTCAATGGTCAGTGCGCCGCTCATTTGCAGGGCCAGCATTTCCACCATTTCAAGTCCAAAACCTCCCGCCCCGGTTTTATTCATTTTTTCCGGCATGCCTTTTCCAAAATCCTGTACCGCCAGTTCAATCATGTCACCCATTTGAAGCACCGAGATCACCACACTGCCTTCCTGATCCTCTCCATAGGCATATTTCATGGCATTGGTGAAGAGTTCGTTCATCATAATCCCCAGGGGAAACAACAGTCGGCTGTCAAGCATCATCTCATCCACTTCCAGATGCACCCGAATACGTTCGTGTTTTGAAAAGGTGCTTTTCACTTCATTGATCAGCGCCTGAAGGTATTTTTCCACCGAGAGGGTGTGAAAATCTTCTGATCGATACAGTTTATCGTAAATCACCATCATGGTTTGAATCCGGCTTCGGGCATCTTTTAAAGCCGCTTCGGCAGCGGTGTTGCCAACGGCTTCTGCCTGGAGGGTGAGCATCATCACCATATTGTTCATGTTGTTTTTGATGCGGTGGTGCACTTCCCGCAGCAGCAGCTCTTTTTCCTGCAGGAGTTTTTGCAGCTGTCGTTGTGTTGCCAGTCCTTTTGACGGCGTCTGCTTCACCCGGTAACGCCTGACGGTCTTCCTGTCAGTCTGGTTATTCCCACCATTCACAAGAATGATCAGAAACCCGCTTTTTTGATTGCCCAGTTTGACGGGGACTCGGTAAAAGTGCGTATTGTTCACTTCTTCCCATTCTGATTCATGCCGGCCGATGATCTCTTCTTTCGAGCCACCAGTCATGGCTACCCCCGCCGGATTAGCATCGACAAGATGACCTGTTTCGTCTATTGCAAAAGCCGGACACGAAAAAAGTTCCATCAATTGAGGCAGCAGATCTTCGTTATTCGGAATCTTAAGCCGATCCAGTTGACTTTCCATGAACAGGACCTCCCAGAGATCTCACCTTGCGACACCAATAACACCTGCTGTCTTATTTCAGAAATATCACTGCAGCGGCCATCTGAGATTACATCAGAAATGGGCATTACATTTATTACCCGTTTCCAACCCATAATCAACGGTGCCGTCATTTATATCTACATTATATACCAAATATGCTAACATGTGCCGGAATATTCCACCACAAGTAAGCAACATTGTCTTCAGCAGGGTTGCTGTTGACAATCCATTTTAACATTCTATTTTCTTTTCACACAAAAACTGCCGATGGGATATCGACAGTTGAGACTGTAGACAAAGTAAGATGAAGACAAGGGGTTTGGTAAAGGACAGCCTTGGAAATCTTGTCAGTGTTTTTTCGAAAAGATGAGAAAACCGCCAGCGCCTGCTGTTTGAGCACAGCGAGTTCAGGCGCTGTTTTCGAGACTTTCGACTAAAAACACACAAGATTGGAATCAGCTGTTCTGGCCAAATCCCTTTGTCTTCAACCTCAGCTGCCGATGGGATATCGGCAGCTGCCATCATGTCATGTCATGGAAACAGCTTATTTTTTCGATTCTGCCAAGAGACGTTCTGAGATTCTAAGATAGAGAGGTGAAACCACCAGGCGAAATTTTTTCAGCGCCCGGGACCACTGTTTCAGCAGTGCTGCCGCCTGCTTGCTGCCTGTCAGTTCATGGTGCCGGGTGACCAACTGATGCAGCAGCTGACGGTCTGCTTCTTCATCTACGGGCAGAATCGTCACCAGATCCTGATTCACCTGCTCCGTAAGAATTGAAACCCCTTCCATCAGAAAAGCCTTTCCACCACTCATGCCGGCTCCGAAGTTCTGGCCCACAGCTCCCAGCACCACCACCACACCGCCGGTCATGTATTCACAGCCATGGCTTCCGATCCCTTCAACCACGGCAGTGGCACCACTGTTACGAACGGCGAAGCGATGTCCCACCCTTCCGCAGAAATAGGCTTCCCCTGCCGTCGCTCCATAAAGGAGGGTGTTGCCGGCGATCACATTGTCTGCTGCGTTGAACCGGCTTTTCTCCGGTGGCATCACCACCAGTTTGCCGCCGCTGAGTCCCTTGCCCAAGTAGTCGTTGGCATCGCCTTTCAGGGTCAGGGTCATGCCGGGGGCGGCAAAAGCGCCAAAGCTTTGTCCTGCTGAACCTTCAAAAGTGAACTGCATGGTGTCAGGTGCCAGTCCTTCTCCGCCATACTGCTGGGCAATCTGACCGCTGAGGCGGGTACCCACGGCCCGATGGGTATTGGTAATGGGAAAGGTGCCGGAAACAGGCTGGCGGGTTTCAAGACTGGTCGCCGCCACCTTCAGCAATGCTTGATCAAGGGCTGTGATCGTCACTCCCGGCGCTTTTTTGCCGCTTTTCACGGAAATACGGGCCGGCAGCTCTGGCCGGTACAGCAGGCGGTCCACCTTCAGGGCAGCGGCTTTGCCGGCGAGCCCGTCCCGGTGGCGCAGGCGGTGTACCTGCCCCACCATATCATCCATCTTCCGGTAGCCCAGCCTGGCCATGATTTCCCGAATCTCACGGGCTACAAAGGTGAAGTACCGCTGCAGATGCTCCGGCTTACCGGTGAATTTTTTTCGAAGTGTGGGGTCTTGTGTGGCAATGCCCACAGGACAACGGTTCAAATGGCACTTGCGGCACATGATACAGCCCAGACCAATCATGGCAGCTGTTGTCATGCCCACTTCTTCTGCCCCCAGCAGAATGGCTGTGACCACGTCTCTGCCGGTGATAATTTTACCGTCCACCTGCAGCTTCACACGTCCCCGAAGCTGGTTCAGCATGAGGGTTTGCTGTACTTCAGCCAGCCCGATTTCCCAGGGAAGCCCGGCATATTTCATGGAACTGAAGGCAGAGGCACCTGTACCGCCGTCGTGGCCGCTGATCACAATGGCGTCGGCATGGGCTTTGGCTACCCCTGCCGCCACGGCACCAATGCCTGTTGACGCCACCAGCTTCACGCTCACTCGGGCTTCCGGATTGGCGTTTTTCAGATCAACTATGAGCTGTGCCAGATCCTCAATGGAGTAGATATCATGATGAGGCGGTGGTGAAATCAGGTCGATTCCAGGCAGGGAATGGCGCACTTCACCGATCTCCGGTGTCACCTTCCCGCCGGGCAAATGGCCGCCTTCCCCTGGTTTGGCTCCCTGAGCCACCTTGATTTGCAGTTCATTGGCATTCACCAGATACTGAATGGTGACGCCAAAACGGCCGGAGGCCACTTGCTTGGCGGCGCTTTTCAGATTGTTCCCGTGGAGATCGGCGTAATAGCGGGAGGGGTGTTCGCCACCCTCGCCGCTGTTGCTCCTGGCGCCCATCCGATTCATGGCGATGGCCATGGTTTCATGGGCTTCTTTACTGACAGAACCAAAGGAAACCGCTCCCGTGGTGAACCGGGGGAGAATGGCTTCCACCGGCTCCACTTTTTCAAGGGGTACCGGAACCCGCTGGGTGAAGTCCAGGAGCCCCCGCACCGTTTGAACATCGCTGTCGGTGCGGTGAATGTCGTCTGAGAAGGCCCGGTAGGCGTCGTAGCTGTCGGAACGCCCAGCCCGTTGTAACATACTCACCCGGTCAGGACTGAGAAGATGGGGAACACCGCCCTTACGGTGAAACAGTTCTCCGCCAACTGCCAGGGCTTCCGGCTGCTTGTCGGTGATGCTGAAGGCGGGTTTGTGAAACCGCAGCACTTCTTCTCCGATGGTTTCCAGGCCGATCCCCGACAAACAGGCAGGGGTTCCGGGGAAGTACTGGTCCACCAGGGTTTCGTCCAGCCCCACCACTTCAAAAATCTGAGCTCCCTGATAACTTTGAAGGGTTGAAATTCCCATTTTGGCAATGATTTTCAGTAAGCCTTTCACCAGCGCGTCCTGGTAATTCCGACGGGATGCTTCCAGGGTGACGGTTTTTCCCATCCCCCCCTCGCTGTGAAGCTTTTGAAGGGTTTCAAAAGCAAGGTAGGGATTCAGCGCCGTGGCTCCATAACCCAGCAACAGGGCCAGGTGCATCACATCCCGGGCATCCCCGGCCTCCACAATAAGATCGGCCTGGGTACGCAGCTTACGTCGAATTAAATGGTGGTGAACCGCACTCACTGCCAGTAAACTGGGAATGGGGGCGTGGTAGTAATCAATGCTCCGATCACTGAGAATCAGCAGATTATGACCCTGCAAAATGTTCTCTTCCGCCCGCTTACACAGATCATAAAGGGCTTTTTCCAACCGGTTGGGACCGCCATCCATCTGAAAAGTGATGGGCAGTGTGACAGCTTTCAGGTCTTTGGTGTACAGATGCTTCAGCTGTTCCATTTCCCGGTTGGTGATCACCGGCTCTTCCAGCCGCAGATACGCCCGGTCTTCTTCTGTTTCGATGGCATCCACCAACAGGCCGTGATTTCCCAGGTATTGCATCAATGACATGCCGCTCTTTTCCCGAATGGAGTCGATGGCCGGATTGGTCACTTGGGCAAATTTCTGTCGAAAATACTGAAAAAGCCACTGGGGTGCTGTTGAGAGGGCCGCCAGCGGTGTATCCATTCCCATGGCCCCAATATTTTCTTCTCCCTGTAGTGCCATGGGTAACAGGATATGTTCCAGTTCTTCTGCGGTGTACCCAAAGCCCTTTTGCTTTTTGGCCAGTATTTCCCGATTCATGGGCCGGGGTTCGGGCAAGTCTTCCAGCGCATCCAAGGTCAGACGGTTGCGCTGCACCCATTCCCCATAGGGGTAACCGGTGGCGATACTCTCTTTAATGGCCAGATTTTCCAGCAACAGTCCTTTTTGAAGGTCCACCACCAGCATACTCCCCGGATTCATATTTCCCTTTTGCACCACTTTTTCAGGGGGAATGTCCAGCACGCCGGTTTCTGATGCCATGATGATGAAATCGTCATCTGTCACCCAGTAACGGGCAGGGCGCAGGCCGTTTCGGTCCACCGTCAAACCCACTTTGGTGCCATCGGAGAAGGCCAGGGTTGCCGGGCCGTCCCAGGGTTGCATGAGCCGGCCATGGTACTCGTAAAATGCCTGAAGCTCTGGAGAAATGCCAACTCCCCACTGCCAGGCCTCCGGCACCAGCACCATCATCACCTGCTCCATGGGGTGACCGTTGGCCAGGAAAAATTCAAAAATATTATCAAGACTGGAAGAGTCGCTGCCTTCGGGTTCGATGACCGGCAGGATTTTTTCAAAATCGTTACCGAAGATCCTGGAACGCATCACGCCTTCCCGGGCATTCATCCAGTTGATGTTCCCCCGAATGGTATTGATTTCGCCGTTGTGGGCCAGATACCGGTAGGGGTGGGCCATTTTCCAGGAAGGAAAGGTATTGGTACTGTAGCGTTCATGGACAAGAATCAGTGCCGTTTCCAGGGATGGCTGCTGCAGATCCAGGTAATAGTCTTTCAGACGATATCCCAGTATCTGCCCCTTGTATACCAACGTCTCTGCCGACAGGCTGCAGACATAAAAATGATGTGCCGGAGGTCCGCCTGCCGCTGCAATGATCTGCTGTACCCGCTTACGAACCACCAGCAGTTTTCTGGCAAAAGCTTCTTTTGTCTGTTGCTCCCGTTGAACAAACACCTGGGCCACCACAGGCCGGGTGGCTCTGGCAGAATCACCACAGGCATAGGGATCCACGGGCACGGTGCGCCATCCCAATAGCAACAGTCCCTCTTCCCGCAGCACCCGCTCGAAGACTCCCTGACAGTAATGCAGGGCATGGGGTTCACGGGGTAAGAAGATCATCCCCACGGCGTACTGTCCCGGCGGCGGCAGCTCAAACCCTTCCTTCAGCGTTTCCTCTGCCAGAAAACCGTGGGGAACCTGAATCAGAATGCCGGCACCGTCTCCCGTTGTCACATCTGCGCCCACCGCTCCCCGGTGTTTCATTTGATGCAGAATTTCCAGTCCTTTTTCAAGAATCTGATGGGAAGGCACGCCCTTCACGTGGGCCACAAAGCCAACGCCACAGTTATCTTTTTCATGGATGGGATCATAAAGTCCCTGCCTGGGAGGAATCCCCGCCTGCCCATTTTGATGGCTTACCTGATATTGATCTCCTTGTCCCAACAAAACCACATCCTTTCCTTCAATTCCGCCGGCCAGGAAAACATTTTCATGCATTTTCCGCTTTTATTATTCATTATTATGCCCGCGTAAAAATTATCCAAAGTATATGATGGTTGCAACACCTTGTCAAGTTGAATCTTTCGAATTGTTGGAATATTAATTTGTATGCATTTTTGTTTCTGCGAAGCATTCGTTTTCCTTATGGGCGATCTCAAAAAAACAGCCTTTCAAATGCGATGTCCGCATTTTTAGGGCTGTTTTTTTATTTCCTGGTTTTTCTATTTTTCATCCTGCCTTTGGCTGAAGGCTATTATTCGGCTGAAGGTCATTAGTTGTTAAACGACTGCAGCGGTGCCGGAATTCGCCCGCCCCGCTTTACAAAAACATCTGATAACTGGGTATGAAGGGGCATAATGGGGGCCCGTCCCAAAAGGCCGCCGAACTCCACAAACTCACCCACCGTTTTTCCTGCCACAGGAATCACCCGCACCGCCGTGGTTTTTCGGTTAATCATTCCAATGGCCATTTCATCGGCGATGATGGCGGCAATGGTTTCTGCGCTGGTTTCCCCGGGAATGGCAATCATGTCCAGCCCCACAGAACAGACAGAAGTCATGGCTTCCAGTTTGTCAAAGGTGAGAATGCCGGCTTCCGCTGCCCGAATCATGCCGGCATCTTCACTGACGGGAATAAAGGCACCGCTGAGTCCACCCACATGGGAGGACGCCATGATACCGCCTTTTTTCACGGCGTCGTTGAGCATGGCCAGGGCTGCCGTGGTACCGTGGGTGCCGGTGGATTCCAGTCCGATGGCTTCCAGAATATCGGAAACACTGTCTCCCACTGCCGGTGTGGGGGCCAGGGACAAGTCAATGATGCCAAAGGGCACTCCCAGAGCTTCTGAAGCAGTCTTTCCCACCAGCTCGCCCATACGGGTGATTTTAAACGCTGTCCGTTTGATCACGTTGGCCAACTCACCCAGATCGGCATCCGGACGCTTGACCACTGCGTTGCGCACCACTCCCGGGCCGCTGATGCCCACATTGATCACCGCCTCCGGTTCTCCCACGCCGTGAAAGGAACCGGCCATAAAGGGATTGTCTTCGGGCACATTGCAGAATACCACCAGCTTGGCACATCCAATGCTGTCCCGCTCCCGGGTGGCTTCCGCTGCGGCTTTGATGATATGGCCCATTTGCAACACAGCATCCATGTTGATGCCCGCCTTGGAAGATGCCACGTTCACAGACGAGCAGACCCGCTCCGTTTCAGCCAGGGCAGCAGGGATGGATGCAATGAGGCGCTGGTCTCCCAGGGTCATCCCCTTCTGCACCAGCGCTGTAAATCCGCCGATGAAATTGACCCCCACCGCTGCGGCCGCTTCGTCCATGGCCCTGGCAAAAGGCGTGTAGTCTTCTGTCTCAGAGGCTTCTGCCACCATGGCCATGGGTGTCACCGAAATGCGCTTGTGGACAATGGGAATGCCAAAATGATCTTCAATCTCTTCTCCCACCTTCACCAGATTTTCCGCCTGGCGGGTGATTTTGTCATAGATCCGGCGACAGGCAATCACCGGGTCGGGATGACCGCAGTCCCGAAGGCTGATGCCCATGGTGATGGTGCGAATATCTAAATTTTCCATCTGGACCATCTGAATGGTTTCCATTATTTCCTGTCTTGATACGGATGTGAAGTGCATTTTGTGTTCTCCCTTCCCCTCCTAAATACGGTGCATGTAATCAAACGTATCCGTATGTTGAATATTCACCTGCATGCCAATCCCTTCACCTGTTTTCACCAGCGTTTCCTTCAGTTCTGGAAAAGCCAGGTCACAGGCACTCAGATCTACCATCATGATCATGGTGAAATAATCCTCCAGAATCGTCTGGCTGATGTCGAGAATATTCCCCCCGTGGGTTGCCAGCACCCCTGAAATAGCTGCAATAATCCCCACTCTGTCTTTCCCAAGCACCGATATGATCACCTTGCTGCCGTTCATCGAATCGCTCCTCCTTTTTGAAGCGGGTCAATCCGCCCCATTCCCCATCCCAAAACGTTGCGCCAACTGTCTGAATGCTCTGTCTTGAATGTTAGAGAGCATTATATCATGTTTTTTTATGCAGGAAAACGCTTCTGTCACATTTTTATCAAATTCTGCTCAGGAAATCCTTTTCCTTCATATATCAACGTTTTTTTCAACTTTTTTTCAAAAAAACCCTTGCAAAAATACTCGGGCTATCCTATAATGACTTTCATCATGATGCGCTCATGACATTCTGATCCTCTCCCCTTCCCCCGGCTTCGGCCGGGGAAATATGGATCAGCCACCTTCATCCGGTATCGGGCAACGGCGTCCGCAGACTCAGGAGGAATCTTCCTCCCCTTGTTTGCGGGCGTTTTTTATTTCCCTGACAGGTTAGCGCCCGTTGCTCCGATACCGGCCTCTCCAGGTGATTCAGCCTTGTGAAATGTTTTTCCCGCATGAACAGCTGCATGACGGGGGGACGTTTCCAAAGCTGCCCCACCTCACATCATGTTCACCTGACAACCCGCTCTCATAATGGCGCGACTCATTGTAGCTTGCATCTTTATCTTTAATAATCGAAATATTCAATGATCGAAGGGAGTTTTGATGATGACCGACTATTCTGCACTTGATACGTTATGGGTACTGCTGGCCGCCGGACTGGTCTTTTTCATGCAAGCCGGATTTGCCATGGTGGAAGCCGGGTTTACCCGGGCCAAAAATGCCGGCAATATCATTATGAAAAACCTAATGGACTTCACCGTCGGATCTCTCATCTACTGGATTCTTGGCTTTAGCCTCATGTTTGGCGTTTCCAACGCCGGCCTCGTCGGCGGCGTTAACTTTCTTTCCACTGGCCTTTATGACCACCTGGGACTGACGATTCCCAAAGAGGCCTTCCTCATTTTTCAGACCGTTTTCTGCGCCACTGCTGCCACCATCGTTTCCGGTGCCATGGCTGAACGTACCAAATTCAAGTCTTATCTGCTGTACAGCTTTGTGATCAGCGCTGTGATTTACCCCATTGCCGGGCACTGGATCTGGGGCGGCGGCTGGTTGAGCGATCTGGGCTTCCACGATTTCGCCGGCTCCACTGTGGTTCACTCTCTTGGTGGCTGGGCAGCCCTCACGGGTGCCTGGATTCTCGGCCCCCGATTGGGCAAATATGGCAAGGATGGCAGCATTCATCCCATCAAAGGCCACAACCTGACGTTAGGTGCTTTGGGCGTCTTCATCCTCTGGTTTGGATGGTTTGGCTTCAATGGCGGTTCCACGCTGGAAGCCGATGCCGTTTCCATGTCCCATATTTTCGTCACCACCAATCTGGCCGCTGCCATGGGCGCTGTGATGGCCATGACCCTTTCCTGGACCCGTTACGGCAAGCCTGATGTGAGCATCACCCTCAATGGCGCTTTGGCCGGCCTGGTGGGCATTACCGCCGGCACTGATATTGTCAGCCCACTGGGTGCTGTCTGTATTGGAGGCATCGCTGGTCTGGTGGTGGTACTGGCCATCGAAGTGCTTGATCAGAAGCTGAAAGTGGATGATCCTGTGGGTGCTGTGAGTGTGCACGGCATCTGCGGCGCAGTGGGAACCCTTGCTGTGGGTATTTTTGCCACCGACGGCGGCCTGCTCTACGGCGGTGGGGTTCAATTGCTGCTGATACAGTTAACCGGTGTGGCCGCCATTGCCCTGTGGACCTTTGCCACCACTTTCGCACTGTTCAAAGCCATTGACGTGACCATTGGCTTGCGCGTCAGCAACGAAGAGGAAGTGCTGGGACTTGACCTGAAAGAACACGGCACCGAAAGCTACGCCGATTTCGAACCCAAAGTGTTGTTGGATACCATTCAATAGGGAGGTGTTTATCAATGGATCAACCTATTTATAAAGTGGAAATTATTACCCGCCCCGGCAAATTCGAAGCCCTGAAAGAAGCCCTGAATGATCTGGGAGTAATGGGTATGACTGTCACCAATGTCATGGGCTGTGGTGTTCAGAAGGGACAGCCTGCCAACTATCGTGGCGTTCCCTACACACCCTCCCTGCTGCCCAAAATTAAAGTTGAGACTGTTATCAGCGAAGTGCCGGTGGAAGCTGTTATTGATGTCACCAAAAAAGTACTGCGTACCGGCGAAATTGGCGATGGAAAGATCTTTGTCTATCCTGTTTCCAATGTGATTCGCATTCGAAACGGCGATGAGGGTGTCACCGCACTGGATAACCAGCCTTAACCTTTACCGCAAAGGGAATCGGGTCATTTTGCCTCTTTTATTGAAATGCATCGAGGAATATTGTATCATATTAAAAATCTCCTTCACCATATCCATTAAAGCATTCAGGGAACCGGCAATGATGCCAGGCTCCCCAAAGTGCTTGATAAAAAAACGCAAAGGAGCGTGTCTTAATGAGTCAAAAAGAAGCCCTGCTGAAAAAAGTCAAGGATTTGGAAGTCGGTTTTATCCATCTGCAATTCACCGATATTATGGGGGTGATGAAAAATGTCTCCATCCTCACCGATCAACTGGATAAAGCCCTGGATAACGAAATCATGTTTGACGGTTCTTCCATTGACGGATTTGTACGTATTGAAGAATCCGACATGTACCTCTGGCCCGACCTGGATACCTTCACCGTTTTTCCCTGGACCAGTCATCCCAAGGAGGCCCGCATCATCTGTGATGTGTATAAGCCCGACGGCACTCCCTTTGTGGGCTGCCCCCGAAACGCCCTGAAAAGCGTGCTGAAAGAAGCTGAAGAAATGGGCTATACCATGAACGTGGGCCCTGAATGTGAATTTTTTCTCTTTAACACCGACGAGCAGGGAAACCCCACCCTGAACACCCACGATAATGCCGGCTATTTTGATCTGGCACCCATCGACCTGGGAGGCAGCGCCCGTCTGGATATGGTGAATGTACTCACTGAGATGGGCTTTGAAATTGAGGCGTCTCACCATGAGGTGGCTCCCGGCCAGCATGAAATCGACTTTAAGTATGCCGACGCCCTCACCACCGCCGACAATATCATGACTTTCAAAATGGCCGTGCGCATCGTCGCCCAGCGCCACGGTCTCCATGCCACCTTCATGCCCAAGCCCCGCTTTGGCATCAATGGCTCTGGCATGCACATCAATCTTTCGTTGGCCAGCCTGGATGGCAAAAACGCCTTTTATGACGAAGCCGATCCCATGCAGCTCTCCGCAACCACCTATGCCTTTTTAGCCGGGGTGATTAAAAATGCCCGGGGCTTCGCCGCCGTCACCAACCCCACAGTGAACTCTTACAAGCGCCTGGTGCCTGGCTATGAAGCACCGGTGATGATCGCCTGGTCTGCCAGCAACCGTAGTCCCCTCATTCGTATTCCCGCCAAACGGGGCAATTCCACCCGCATTGAGCTTCGTAACCCCGATCCCTCTGCCAACCCTTACCTGGCATTGGCTGCCATTCTGCGGGCAGGACTGGATGGCATCAAGAACCAGCTGACACCTCCTGATCCAGTGATGACCAACCTGTATGAAATGAACGACGAGGAACGCAGCCTCAACTGCATTGACTGCCTGCCGGGCAGCCTCTTTGAAGCCGTGCAGGAGCTGGCGAAGAATGACGTGATCAAAGGTGCTCTGGGCCCCCACATCACTGAAAAGTTCATGGATGCCGCCCTTTATGAGTGGAAAAAATACTCGGCCTATGTCTCCCAGTGGGAGTTGGACCGTTACCTGAAAAAATTCTAAACCCATGAACTTTTATCACCAGCAGCATAATAGTTGGAAGGGAGGGCGATGGCCATGAACCGGGAAAAAATTCTGGTGGCCGACAGCAGTGAAGTCAGCCGAAAAAAAGTCTGTGACATGCTGAACCGACAGGGCTACTGGACCTTTCAGGCCACCGATGGTGCCCACACCCTTCGGGTTGCCCGAAAACTCAAGCCTGATCTGGTGATCATTGATGCCGGCATCTGGGGTATGCCGGCCGCCGAGCTGGGCCGCATCATCGAAACCGACGGCCTTTCCACCGTTCTTTATCTCGCCAGTCAGGTGACCCCGGAGTTTTTAGACATGATTCAAAAGCGCCACGTATATGCCTATCTCACCAAGCCCCTGCAGTCCCGCCAAATGGCGCAGATTCTGGATTTTGCCATGGTGAATGCCCGGAAAATCGCAGCTCTTACCGACAAGGTTTCCCGACTGGAACGTTCACTGGAGGGGCGCAAAACCGTTGACCGGGCCAAAGGACTGCTCATGGATCAAAAGCAACTGGCAGAGCAGGAGGCGTATGCCTACCTGCGACGCAAAGCCATGGATAACGGCATTACCCTGGAACAGGCTGCCGAAGCGATTATGCAGCAGCTTCACCCTTCTGGAAATTCCGCGTGATCACATGATTGACCATAATTATCGAAAGGGAGGCAACTGATGAATTCAGCTGCCTCCCTTTCAGTTGAGCCATCAAAATAATGTCACTCCAGACACTCGCAGATCTGTTCACACACTTCATGCCGAAACAAACGATGGGTGATTCCCATTAACCCGCATGATTTCATCATGATTTAATGGCTGCAACCCGGTTCCACTGCACTAAAATCAGTAAAAAGATGAAAAAAGGGAAAAGCTGAATTCCCCATCCAGACAAAGCAATTCCCATCAGAGGCGGAATTGTGGCCACACCCACATAAGCTGCGGCAAACTGATACCCCATCAGAGTTTGGGAAACCTGTGCCCCAAAACGAGTGAGTGTTTCGTGTACCATGGCAGGAAAAACAGGGGCAAACCCAAGCCCAATGAGCAGAAAGGCCGGCATGGGCAAGATTCCTGATATCAGCAACACCGCACCACAGCCCGACACGACGAACCCTGCTATAATCAATTGCCCGTTGTTCAGCCTGAAAGAAATCGCCCCTGCCAGCAGACGACCGGCAGTGATGCCCCCATAATAAAGCGCCACCACCTGTGCCGCCCGTTCAAGGGAGATGCCGTGGAACTGAAACAGGTAGCTGGCACCCCACAATCCCATGGCATACTCCCCGCCACAGTAAAACAGGAACACCAGCATGGCATTTGGTGCTCCTTTGGTTTTGAAGACTTCCCTGGCAGTTAGCACACCTGCAGGTTCTTTTTCATGGGATGCCAAGCCTTTCTGATGTTTTCGCCACAGGGGAAGGGAAACCAGCAACACCGCAGCCAGTGCAAACTGAATGTAAGCAATGGTTCGAAACCCGGCTCGCCAGGATTCGGTTTGTATCAGTACGGCAGCCATGACCAGGGGCCCCGCCGTAGCGCCGATACCCCAACAGGCATGCAGCCAGTTCATGTGATGGGCTTTAAAATGCGTTGCCACGAAATGGTTTAGTGCAGTATCAACAGATCCGGCACCAAAACCCAGGGGCACCGCCAGGAAGACAATCCATCCGTAATGGGGTGCCACGCCGAACCCCAGGAGTGCTGCCGCTGTGAGAAAAGTGCTGAAAAAAGCAATTTTTCCTTCGCCAAAAGCAGCAATGAGTCTGCCGCTGAGCAAACTGCTTGCCACGGTTCCAATGGTTGTCACGGTGGCAATCAAACCGCCTGCCTTTAAATCCATGACCCATTCGGTTCGAATCAGCGGCCAGGCCACACCAAAAACGGCATCGGGCAATCCCAGGGAAATAAACGCCATGTAAATGACCATCAATAAGATGACTGTTATCATGTGCTGTTTACCGCCTCCTGCTCCTTGGATTTCTTAATGGCCTTAAAGCCTGAAATCACATCATTGACTTCTTCGGTGATCTGGTTCTGGCGTTGCCGGCGGTACTTGGCATTCAGATCCACCAGCCGTTCATCAATGTTTTTTTCAGCTGACTGCATGGAAGCCAGCCGGCTGGCGTTTTCTGAAGCCAGAGAATAACAAAAAGCCCGGTAAAGGCTGATGAAAAAATACTGGTGGATCAAATGAGAAAACAGGTTCTTTTTACTGACAAAATAAGTGGGCAGTGAATTGGACTCCCATTCCACATCGTTTTTGATCAGCTCTTCCAGGTCAATGGGGAAGAGCCGTTCGGTTTCTTCGACAAAGGAAGCGACCTCCTGAGGTTTGTTGTAGTGCAGCAAAATGCGGCCAACGGTCTTGCTTTCCCGAATTTCATCAATGGCCAGAAGAAGACGCTGCACCATAGACGTGATCCCTTCTTCTGTCTGGGGGACAGGTAACACCGTGTCTACCTTAAAGCCTTCTTCCAGTCGGTTAAGTACTTGCTGGCCAACCACGAGGACCACATCTTCCTCTCCCGGCGTGATTTTTTCCTGCGCAAAGGCAACGATGCGTTCATTAAACCTTCCCGCCAACCCATGGTCTGACCCAAAAATAACATGGATGTCACTGCCTTTCACCTTCTGCTGGGGAGGCTTTGTTTCTTCGCCGGTGGTGATGACGACGTACAGGGCCCGATCCAACACACGCCGGTAAGCCATGGAAGCCGCAGCCGCATTCTGAAACTGTGTAATCACAGAAGATGCGTGGGCTTTCATGGTGGAAACGATGGATTGAAGGCTTTCAGCCGAGTTGATGCTGCGTTTAATCGATTGCAGGTTTTCCATCTGCCTCATCCCACTCCTCTTTCAGCCTGTCACTGACTCGCTGCAGAAAGCTTTCCTTGACATGTTCATCCAGGCGTTCTGCTTCCATCAACTGCTTGCGAAAGGTTTCATCTTCCCGCACCAGGGACTGGATGATTTTTTCTGCCTGACTAATCTTATTCACCGGCACACTGTCCAAAGTGCCGGAGGTGACCGCCATGAGAATACCGATCTGTTCTGTCACTTCAATGGGTTGGTATTGGGGCTGGTTGAGTACCGCCCGGATTCGTGCGCCCCGTTCCAGAATTCGCTTGGTATTTTCATCCAACCGGGTACCAAAGCTGGCAAAGGTTTCAAGTTCTTCAAACTGGGAATAGGTCAGCTTCAGGGCACTGGTGATCTGGCGGTAAGCCGGTACCTGGGTTTTACCACCCACCCGGGAAACTGAGGTGCCAATTTTCACTGCCGGCAGGTTCCCTTTCTGGTACAGTTTGGGAGAAAGGGCAATCTGACCGTCGGTAATGGAAATCAGGTTGGTGGGGATATAAGCGGACAGGTTTTCTGCCTGGGTTTCAATGATGGGCAGCGCCGTCAGACTGCCACCGCCAAAGGCCGGTTTTAAGTGCGTGGAGCGTTCCAGCAGCCGGGAATGGATATAAAAGATATCGCCAGGATAAGCTTCCCGACCGGGGGGCCGTTCCAGCAACAGTGACAGTTCCCGGTAGGCCCGGGCGTGGCGGGTCAGGTCATCATAAATGATCAGCACATCTCTTCCCTTTTCCATAAAATACTCTCCCAGAGATGTGGCGGCGTAAGGGGCAATGAAAGATACCCCTGGTGCTGATTCTGAACCGGCCACCATGACCACGGTATAGTCCATGGCATCATGTTCCTTTAACATCTCAATCACCTTGGCCACCGCGGTGATTTGCTGACCAATGGCACAATAGATACATATTACATCTGCCTTGCGCTGGTTAATGATAGCGTCGACAGCAATGGCGGTTTTCCCGGTTTGCCGGTCGCCCAGAATCAACTCCCGCTGGCCTTTGCCGATGGGCACCACTGAATCGATCACCTTCAGACCTGTTTGCAGGGGTTTGTTCACCGCCGCCCGGTGCATGATGGGCGGTGCTTCCCGTTCGATGGGCATCCGCCGGTCCATTTCAATGGGACCCAGATCGTCCAGGGGTTCGCCCAGGGGACTGATCACCCGGCCTAACACTTCCTGTGACACGGGAATGTCTGCCACCTGGTAACTTCGTGTCACCCTGTCGCCCGATTGAATATGCTTGTATTCCCCCAGCAGAATCACACCAACAGAGCGAAAATCCAGGTTAAAGGCCATTCCCATGGTGCCTCCCGGAAACTTGATAAGTTCCTGGTTTTTCACGGCCTTTAGTCCTTTAATCACGGCAATGCCATTATCAATGGACACCACCGTACCGCTTTCTTCCACATCTTCTTTACCCAGCTGTTGTTCCACAGCTGCGTCGATGGTTTCTTCCAATAGGGAAAGTTGTTTTGTCAGCATGGGTTAACCACCTTACCTGTCTAATGAATCAGACGTCAGCCTGGTTTAGGCCGTCCGTTTTTTAATGAGTTGCTGAACGTTCTTTTCTGCTTCTTCCAGATACTTGCGCACATTGGTATGCACTGTCAGTGTTTCAAGTTTCAGCTCATACCCCTGAATCAGTTCCGCTTCCACTTCGTAGCTTATTTCCTTGTAGGTGCCCACTTTCTCTTGAAGCACTTTTTCCAGAGATTCTTTTTGCTGCTCCGACAGTGCTTCTGAACTGATGAGGATGATCCGTTCCTCTTTGGATGCCATATCTTCCCTCAGGATATCCTCTTCCAATGCCGCCACTTTTTTCATAAAAGAATCGAACACTTTTTCACTGAGTTTTTCTTTTGAAAAGGACCCCAGAATGTGTTCAGCAATTTTGACGGCGTTATGCCCCAGTGAAGTCCGCAGGTCCTGGATAAACCGCTCCTGCTCCTCTTCCACTTCTCTCCTGTAATCGCTGCGTTTCTGTTCCGCTTCTTCCCTGTAGACAGCTAACAGTTCTTCTTTCTTTTCCTGCGCCTGTTGTTTAGCGGCTTCCAACTGCCTGTCTTTCTCTTTTTCCAACTCTGCCAAGTTGTGGTTGTAGGTTTCAATTAATTCATCTGCCTTCTTCATTTTCTCCTCCGATTTTGTCTGGTTATCCCGGATTCGCTGCTGCCGGTCGTCCATGGCTTTGATCACGGGTTTATAAAACAGTTTTTGCAACAGAAAGAGAAGAATGAAAAAGTTGATCATTTGGGCGATGATTTCAAACCAGTTAATATTCATAACGGCCTACCCTGTTATTAAATTCCAGAATGGATTGGCGAAAAGTAAAATCATTGAAACCACAAAGCAGTAAATGGCAGTTGATTCAATCATGGCAAGGCCTACAAAAAGTGTTCTTGAAATGGTATTGGCTTCATCTGGCTGCTGGGCAATTGACGCCAGTGCCTGGGCAACGGCTTTTCCCTGTCCTAAAGCGGGTGCAATTGAACCAATGGCAATGGTCATTCCGGCGATCACAATTGACGTCATTCCGATGACACTCACAGAATCCATTCGACAACCTCCTCGTTTATTGTTCGCTGCTATTAATCGCTGTTTATTGTTCGCTTCTATTAATCGCTGTTTATTGTTCGCTGTCGACCTGTTTTTTCCCTTTTTTCTTTTTTGTGGCAGAACCAATGTAGACAATGGCCAGGATGGCAAATATATAGGCTTGTATCACCCCGGTAAGCAGCCCCAGTACCTGCATGACCACGGGGAAGAACAGGGGAATAACCCCCAGCAGAATGACCGCGATAATGCTGGCACTCATCACATTGCCGTACAGGCGAATGGCCAGGGACAGGGTGCGGGTGATTTCACTGATGATGTTAAAAGGAAGCATGATCACCGTTGGCTTAATGTATTCCTTCAGGTACCCTTTAATCCCCTGGCTGGCAATTCCGAATGTGGGAACCGCCAAAAAGACGCACAATGCCAGGGCGATGGTGGTATTGAGGGAACCGGTGGGAGCGACGAACCCCGGCACCACCGACAGAATGTTGGCTGCCAGAATAAAGATGAACAGGGTACCAATAAAAGGCAGGTACGGCCCAGGGTCCTGGCGGCTCACTTCATAGATCTGTTTTTTGATGGTTATGATCAGGGCTTCCAGGATGTTTTGCCCCTGGCTGATTTCCGGGCCAGGCTTCACATTGCGGGTAATCAGGTAGGACCCCACCGCCAATACACCCATGGTGATCCAGGTAAACACCAGCGTGGCTGAGATGGTCACAAACCGCCACTGAAAATAAACAATATCGCTGGGATCAAGGTTCATTACATCACTCCCTTTCGGTTGGTGCAGGGGAATTCTGCCGCACTTTGGCAATCATCATAAACTTCACCAGCATAACCCCCGCCACCGCCGCCAACAGGTTCTTAATGTCCCCTGCCATGAGAAAATAAAGGCCAGTCAACAGAATCGCCATACGCACCAACATACTGGCCACCATCAGAAAGCCTGGATGTTTCGCCGTTGGCAGTTGATTCACACTCCAGTAGAGGCCGCCAAAAAAAACCAGGCCCAGTCCCATACCGCCTAAAAAACCCAGGATCAATTCATCCGCCTCCTCTTACTCTCCATACTCTTTTTGCTCTACATACTCCTCTTGCGCTGCATACTCCTCTTGCGTTGCATACGCTTTTACTCTTCCTCACTTTTTTGCTTCACCCAGTGCCAGGCATTGAAACAACCCAACAAAATACCGGCGAACAACAGGGTGAGTGTCCAGGAAAACCCGGTGGGATAGCGGTTGTCAAGGTATACACCTGCTGCAATCCCCATCAGGGTGGGAATGGCAATGGACCAGCCCACAATACCGAACACGCCCAAGCCAAACATGATGTCGTCTTTTTCCGTTTTGGCTTTTATTTTCTTCGCCGCATCCAACTGGATCCTGTGCTTCATTTGTTCTTCTGGAGAGCGCTTTTTCTTGTCCAAAGAGACACCTCTTTATGATTCGATTTCCATAAAACGTCTGATGGTATCGGTTTCCAGTTTAACCAGCACTTCGCGAGCCTTCTTTTCCCTTTCATCCTGCTTCTGATAATTTTCTGCCAAAGACTCATGCAGTTTTTCCAGGGAATCGCCTTTAACGGCCTGAAAAGTGGACACCACCACCGCGTCCCCTTCCTTCACCAAGGTTCCCTGTTGAATGGCGTAGTACTCATCCTGGTTGTTTTTCGTTAACGTCAAGATGCCAGGCTGCAGACTCCACACCACATCAATGTGTTTGGGTAACACCTGGAAACCGCCTTCGGTTCCAGGGGCAGTGATTTTATCCACCGGCTGGTCCAACAGCGTACGATAGGGCAGCACCAGCTTAATGTTCATGGCCTTTTGTCCGCTCCCTTCGTTTTTCATCTGCCTCATCAATGGTGCCAATCATGTAAAAATCACTTTCAACATAGTCGCTGTATTCATCATTGAGAATCTTTTCGCAGCCCGTCAGGGTCTCTTCCAGTTCCACCAGTTTTCCCTTCATGCCGGTAAACTGCTCAGTGGTAAAAAAGGGCTGTGTTAAAAAGCGTTCCAACAACCTGGCCCGATTCACAATGTTTCGGTCCTCCTGAGACAATTCTTCGATGCCCAGCATGGCGATGATGTCTTTCAGGTCTTCATAGGAAGCCAGGGTCCGTTTGATTTCCTGTGCAATGAGGTAATGCCGTTCTCCCACAATGGACTTGCTCAGCATGGTGGAAGATGATTCAAGGGGACTGATGGCCGGGTACAACCCTTCACTGGCCCGTTTCCGCGACAGCACCACCGAAGCGGAGAGATGGGAAAAGGTGTGGGTGGCCGAGGGGTCGGTGAAATCATCTGCCGGCACATACACCGCCTGAATGGAGGTGATGGACCCGGAGCGAGTGCTTGAAATTCGCTCCTGGAGTTCCGCCAGTTCAGTGGCCAACGTGGGCTGGTACCCCACCCGTGATGGCATTTTGCCCATGAGACCTGACACTTCAGACCCCGCCTGAACAAACCGGAAAATATTGTCAATGAGCAGGAGAATATCCTTTTTTTCTTCATCCCGCAGGTATTCAGCCATGGTCAGCGCTGCATGACCCACCCGGAAACGAGCACCGGGGGGTTCGTTCATCTGCCCGAAAATAAGCACTGCGTTTTCGTAGACGCCGGCATCGATCATTTCCCGGTACAACTCTTCCGCTTCCCGGGAACGCTCGCCGATACCGCAAAAAACACTGTACCCTTTTGTTTTTTTAGCTGTATTGTTGATCAATTCCGTAATAAGAACGGTTTTGCCCACGCCTGCCCCGCCAAAAAGACCGGCTTTGCCGCCTTTGGCCAGGGGGGTCAACAGGTCAATCACCTTGATTCCGGTGAGAAACAGTTCATCTGAAGGAACCCGTTTGGAAAAGGGCACCGGTTTCTGATGAATGGATCGACGGGGAACCTCAGCACCCATGGTGTCGTCTCCATCCAGCCGGTTTCCAAACAAGTCAAACATTTTTCCCAGGGTTTCTGTGCCGACGGGTACAGTGACAGGCCCCCCGGTGTCGATCACCTCGTCTCCCCGGGAGATGCCGGCGGTAAAAGTAAGGGCAATGGCTTTCACGGTGACGTCATTCACGTAGGCATTTACCTCCATGATGATCTCCTGGTTGTCACCAGTTACCAGTTGATCGTTCATGCCTGGCAGACGGTCTTTAAAAACGACTTCAATCACACTGCCTCGTATGGATTTGATGGTTCCTACATTGCGGTCTGCCATGGAAAAACGCTCCTATTCATGTTTTTCGTATCTTTCGGTGTGCTTCATGTGAAGTATTCAATGACTAACTACCCGTTAACCCCACTCCCTAATCGAAGAAACACCCACCTCTGGATTCACAGCCAGAAATGGGTGCTTGCATTTAAATAATTTTGATGTGGCGTTCATTGCTCACGCATCAACGAAGCGATTTGTGGTCAAAGCGATTCGATGTTCTCAACGTTTCATTCACACTTCACTGCACAGCTGCAGTCGTCAACTGCACAGCTGGTGCAGACGGTAATAATCATGTGAGTTTGAACAGGCTGGTTCAAATCAAACTCATTGATGCTTTTCTGCCTTACAGCTATTCTGCTGTTTGAGGCTCACCTTTAGCCATCACTTTTTCCGGTTCCGAAATGACCGGTGCTCCTGTCACCATGAGGTCATCTTCCTTTAGGGCTTTCAGCATGGAATAGCAGGCCGCCAGCATCACAAAGCAGAAGGGGAAGGCCGCTGCAATGGAGGCAATTTGCAGGGTTGCCAGACCGCCGGCTACCATAAGGGACACAGCTACACCCGACATCACCAGCCCCCAGAGAATTTTCTTGCTGTTGGAGGGGTTTAGATCTCCACCGGAGCTGAACATACCCAGTACAAAGGTGGCAGAGTTGGCGGAGGTGATAAAGAAGGTACCCAGCAGGAAGGTGGCCACCAGTGAAACGATGGTTCCCAAGGGGTAGTTGCTCAGCACCACAAAGAGGGCGGTTTCTGTCACTGCTGCTGCTTCTGTGGCAATTTCCAGTCCCAGATTCAGACCCATGCCGCCAAACACAGCAAACCAGACAAAGGAGCCCAGGGCCGGTGCCACGATGACACCGAGAACAAATTCACGGATGGTACGGCCCTTGGAAATCCGGGCAATAAAAGTGCCGACAAACGGTGCCCAGGCAATCCACCAAGCCCAGTAAAAGACAGTCCACCAACCGATCCAGGTGTTATCGCCAAAGGGATTCAAGAAAAAGCTGTCGTTGAGAAATCCGCTGAGGTACCGGCCAAAGCCGCCCACCAGGGTGTTGATGATGGCCACGGTTGGTCCGACAATGATGGCCAGCACCAACATGAGGATGGCGGCCTTCAGGTTAATGTCCCCCAACAGGGCAATGCCTTTTTCAATTCCAGCCACGGCTGTCCAGATAAAAATCACCGTCACCACGGCCACGATGATGATTTGAACCGTCAGGGTGTTGGGAATGCCAAACATGAAGTTCAGTCCGCCGTTAATCTGCATGGCTCCCAGCCCGAGAGAGGTGGCCACGCCTGCCACAGTGGCAAAGATGGCCAGAATATCAATGGTTTTGCCAATGGGACCCTGCACACCCTTTTCGCCAATGAGGGGGGTGAAGATGCTGCTGATGAGCCCTGGCGCACCTTTTCGGTACTGGAAATATCCCAGTGCCATGGCCAGCACCGCATAGTTGGCCCAGGGATGGAATCCCCAGTGAAGGAAGGAAATGCGCATGGCAAAGTTAGCTGCCTCAGAGGTTCCCGCTTCTACCCCGATGGGAGAAATGAAATGATTCAGAGGCTCTGCCGCTCCCCAGAAAACCAGGCCGATGCCCATACCGGCACCAAAGAGCATGGCAAACCAGGAAGCTGTTGAAAATTCAGGTTTGGAATCATCCGGCCCCAGTTTGATGGCCCCATATTTACTGAAGGCCAGGTACACACTGAAGAGCACAAAGACAAACATGGAAATCATGTACAGCCAGCTGAAATTGTTCACCAGGAAGTTAAACGTGCCGTTGGCCACGTTTCCGAAATTGCCGGGGGCAAAAATACCCCAGGCCACAATGGCCAGTGAAATGACAAGGGAAATAATGAAGACGTCGTTGGAACCTTTTTTACCGTTCATTGAGCAGACACTCCTTTACACACAGATTCAACCGAGCCGTTAATCAGAAGTACATTGACCCGGCAGCGGGTTAATGCTGGGTTCAGCCGCTGCCGCAGTCAATGGCCAGGGAGCAACACCCCGCTGGTTTAAATCTTGGTTTTAAAAAGGGTTGGCTCGCTGATTTCAGCGGTTAAAGCGTCCAGGGCGACGCCCACCCGGTGGTAACGGAGTTTGTACTGCTCTTCTTTTGGTGTGGCAGGGTCTCCCAGGGGATAGGGAATGGAGATGGTGGGAACCATTTTATTCACGCCCACACTCTTGGCAACGGGAATCAGGTTGGCCATGAGCACAATGGGAATGCCTGCTTTTTCAATTTCTCTTAGCATCGTTGCACCGCAACGAGTACAAGTGCCTCAGGTGGCTACAAGGAGCACGCCGTCAACGCCGGACTCCTTCAGTTCTGCCGCAATTTCACGCCCCATACGGGCCGCTTCTTTTTGGGTGGTGCCGGTGCCCACAGTGGAGTAGAAATAATGGAACATTTTCTTGATTTTGCCTTCTTTTTCATACTGGCGCATGGCGTCCAGGGGAACAATGACATCCGGGTCGGCATTGGCCGCCATGGGGTCAAAGCCTGCGTGAATGGTCTGGTATTCGCCAGCCTTCAGATCGTCCATGCCGGAAACATCATACTTGCCCCACTTGGTGGCAGAGGCCGACTGGATGCGGTCGGGGTTGCCGACAGGCACAATGCCGCCGGAGGTGACAATGGCAATGGTGGCTTCCGACAGCTTGTCAGGAGCAACCGGTGATGCCACGGGAACCAGGTCGGTGATTGGCACCGGCAGTTCTGTTTCATAAGGCTCCCCATTGATCTTCTTCAGCAACATGTCAATGACACGCTCAGTGGCAGGCACCGGCGGGTTGAGGAAGTACTGCTTCCGTTTACCCCGTCCAAAATAGCCTTCTTCTTTGGCTGAAGTGATTTCTTCTCCCCGGGCCAGCTTTTGGGCAAACTGTGCCATGGCCTTCAGGTCATTTCTCATGGCAGCCGCACTGGCACCACCTCTGAAAATGAACATGTCTTTACGGAACATTTCTACGCCGGGATTTTCTTCATCCATGGAGGTAATCACCACAGCGTCGGGAAACATTTGCTGCACGGCACGTCCTGCATGACCGCAGGCTGCCCCGTAACGCCCGGCACGAAAGGCCGGACCGGCAAAGAAAAAGTCTACTTCTTTATCTTTCAGGAAATCCTTGATCATGTCAATGGCTTCTTCCTGACGGGAACCCATGAAGTTATCGCCGCAGATAATGGTATGGGTGACTTGAATGTCATCACCCAGCTGTTTGTCCAGCTCCATGGCAGGCCCCACAAGGCCTTCCCGGATTTCAGGAGTGTGGTCGGCCATGTCTTCGCCGCCCACCTGGCCGAAAAACTGATTCAGGTATAAAATCGCTTTTTTCACTGTTGACACACCTCCTAATACTCAACCATTGTCTTGGTGGACCAGCCAACAATCTGGTCACCGCAGAACATGGCGTTGTTTTCCATGATAATGGATCCGTCTTCCCGTACCGAAGCTCCCAGAATGGCGTCGTTATCCCAGCCGCCGGAGAGACCGTCACGGGCCAGGGATTCCAGTTCGCCAATGACCACTGGCATGGGGGGCAGCTCAATAAGCTCTGACACATTGCCTGTGGAAACCATGGCAGTGGCCAGGGCATCCATGGAAACCAGGGGCTGTGACGCGCCGTCGCGGCCGGTGCACTCATTGGACAGGCCTACGGTTTTGATGCCGGCTTTTTCCAGAGCCACCAGGCAGCCGGTGTAGTCGGCATCCGGGTTGCCGTAGCCTTCTTCAGCCACAACCGCCGCATCGGCTCCCAGATTCTTGGCCATGGAAGCCACAAAGAGCATGGCCCGTTCTTTTTGTTCCAGTGCCACATTCAGGTTGGACATGATCACACCCAAAAAGTTGATGGTTTTGCCATGTTCCTGATAAAGGCGTTTGATCATGGGGTAATTCTGGAAGTCATAAGTGGCCCATTTGGAGGAGCAGGGCATGAAGGAGCCGGAAATGATGCAGCCGTCCAGCACTTCATTGGGATGCATGAAGGTGGGCAGCATCCGATTGGCATCCCAGCCATACACCAGATCGTTGTAGCCCAGTTCTTCCATTTGTGACTGGGGTTGAAGCACCATCACCACCTTGGGCAGTTGGTTCTCGCCCTCCGTGCGTTTGGTTACCGGTGCCAACTCAAAAGTTTCCACTTCTTCAGGGGTCTGGTCAGCCACGGTTTTACCCAGGTATTCCGCCAGTTTCATGCCAGCCCACCGCAGGGCACGGTTTTTCTTCTGCTGCTCCCGCTGTTCAAGCACTTCATTGGTATCAGCCACCAGGCAGACATTCATCAACTGGGAGAAGTAGCTGTATTTGGCACCTTCGCCCCCCATGTCAATCAGTCCGTCCTGAAAACCGCCCCAGTGTTTGCCCACTGCCAGCACACTCATGTTTTTCAGTGCCAGGGTGCGGCCGTTGCCAGCCTGCATCAGATCGCCGGTGACACCGGGAAACACAGGCCCGCCGCCCACCCGGTAACGGGGCTCGATGGCTTCTTTCACCGGAACAATGCGCACCATGTCGCCAGGCTTCACAATCACCAGGTCTGCTTCTGTGATCCGCTCATCTTCCCGCACCATTTCCAGCGCTTCTTCCTTGTTAATGGTCAGCACCCCGTCTGCAAACCGGGTTTCACTGCCAAAAACAATGTCCTTGACGTAAAAATGTCCCAATTCCAGTTTCATTGACTTGACACTCCTTCCTTCCGTGAAAACGTTTCGTTTCTCACTTTGATAAAAGAATATCATAACCGTATTGATTTTGTAAATACGTTTATTGGATAATCTTGATTATTTTTACAAATTTTTCCGTCGATTTCTTTCATCACTTGCAAACAGCTGCTTCTTATTCTTCCCGCAAGTTTTCGAGAACTTCTCATTTCTTGATTTTTTATCGGAACATCATGATTATCCCTTTCTCTCTCTTTCTTGCTTCTTGCAGAATCTGTTGATATAATGAATCAACACTGAACAAGAAACGCACACTAAATGAAAACGTGGTGAATAATGTGATTCGACCTGATAAAAAAACGATACAGAAACGCCGCATCATGAGCTATTTCATTGAAGCCGCCACCCAAATCATTGACGAGGAAGGCATCGATGCCGTCACTATCCGAAAGGTCGCCGACATCGCCGGGTATAACAGTGCCACCCTGTATAATTATTTCGACAACCTGGACCACCTCATCTTTTTTGCATTGCTCAAGCACTTTAAAATTTATGTGATTCATCTCAGTGATTTCATTAAGGACGCTGATAATGCGCTGAAAAAGTATTTTCTCATCTGGGAGTTCTTCTGCTACCATTCCTTCCAGGATCCACGGGTTTATCACACCCTCTTTTTCAAGCAGTTCAACCAACCCCTGCGAGACATGATGCAGGAGTACTACGCCCTCTTCCCCGAAGAACTGGAAGATCTGCCGGAAGAACTGGAGCCCATGCTGTTGAACCAGGATCTGACGCTTCGCAACCTGGCCCTGCTCCAAAACTGCGTCAGGGAAGGCTATTTAAAAGAAGACGATTTGGAAGAACTGAACGAAATGACCCTGCTCATTTATGAAAGCATGCTGCAGCATCTTCTCACCGAACGGGTGGAGTACACCCCCAAGGAAGCCACCCGGCGCACACTGAAGTACATTCGCATGGCCATGAAAGTATTCAATCACTGCGCAGATACCCTCGACCAGTAACCGTCTCCTGTCAACAGCTTCATCTGGCTATTTACTTTATGTTGGCTTCTTTTGATATTTTTTTGACAAATTGTTTTATTTGCTATTGTCTTTCATAGAAAAACATAATATAATGATAACGAAAAGACATCATTCAACCTTACCTGGTTAACAACTTCATCAAAAGCTGGATGACGTATGCGGGAGAGAGTCCGTTCAGGGCCGCCGAAGGTAAAAGCTAACTTCATAAAAGAGTTAGTGAATTTCTCAGGCAAAAGGACCGTATATCGACAGCGCTCTGGAAAGCGCAAGCACCGAAGGAGCAAGTCCTGGCAGCAGCATCGCCAGGAAGAACCTCTCAGGTCCCACAACAGAGATCAACATGACAGCTGTGTTCATGATTGACTCTGTTTTTTTGTGTTCCCGTTTTTTTGACAAGGGGTTGAATGATGGCTGCTCAGGACGCAATGTGGTGGTGTGAATGAATGGCTGGATGGTTGAATAGCTGATGACTGATGTTAAAGGAGGGAGTGCCATGATGGTCGTCACCAATAATCCCCTGGTACGAGAACGTTTGCCTGAAGAAATGAACCTTCTGTGGGTGGATGGCGGCTATGAAGATGTGATTGTGGCCGTTCGCAACCGGGTACACCGGGGTCACCGGCTTCTCACACACCCCCTTGCAGGGAGTGTGAAACCCTATGAAACCCCTTACCGAACCATCTTTCTCTCTGATGAGGCCACCGACTTGCATCATCCGTCACTCAGTGTGCTGGAGCAGGCCATGGCATTGCTCAACGCTTTTAAAGGAAAGACAGGCGGTCTCAATTCATTGCGCACCTACCGGGATGAGCATCTGCCCGACCTGCAGCTGGTGGATTACGGTTTAGTTGAAACAGTGATTCAGCAGCAACCCACCATGCATCAGACACTTGATCAGTTACTGCAGGAAGAGTGATGAAAGCTGTCAGGAAGCACCAGGAAACAGCATGAAAACAGGCAGAAAACGAAGAAAGTCTCACGAATCATCAACGAAAGAGGAATGAAGAAAGGGGAGAAACAGTATGAAACTTGAACTTGGCAAGGTATTCATTGAAGATGTCCAGTTTGGAGAAAGCACCCATCTGGACGGCCGCATTCTGGTCATTGACCATGCGGAACTGCTGGAAGCCGTCAGCGGCGACGAGCGTCTGTGGAAAATCCGGGTGGATCTGGCCCATCCCGGAGAGTCTGTTCGCATCACCCCGGTGAAAGATGTCATCGAACCCCGGGTCAAGGTGAAAGGTCATGGGGGTATTTTCCCAGGCATGTTGTCGAAAGTTGACACAGTTGGAAACGGCCGTACCCATGCCATGAAAAATGTGGCCGTGGTCACCGCCGGTAAAGTGGTGGGCTTCCAGGAGGGCATCATCGATATGTCAGGCATTGGTGCCGATTATACCCCCTTCTCCAAAACCCATAACGTGGTCATCACCGCCGAACCCAAAGCCGGCATCAAGTCCCATGATCACGAAGCCGCCCTGCGCACCCTTGGTCTGAAAGCTGCCGCCTATCTGGGGCAGGCCGTGAAAGACGTGGAACCGGACGAAGTCAAAACCTACGAAACCCTGGCACCCCGGGAAGCTGCCCAGCTGTACCCTGAACTGCCCCGGGTTGGCTATGTGTACATGCTTCAAACCCAGGGACTCCTCCATGACACCTATGTCTATGGTGTGGATGCCAAAAAAATCGTTCCCACCATCATGTACCCCACCGAAATCATGGACGGTGCCATTGTCAGCGGAAACTGCGTTTCTGCCTGCGACAAGAACCCCACCTATGTGCATCTTAACAATCCCATCATCGAAGACCTGTATGAAGAACATGGCAAAACCCTGAACTTCATGGGTGTCATCATCACCAACGAAAACGTGACCCTGGCCGACAAAGAGCGTTCCTCCAACTGGACAGCCAAACTCACTGAATTTCTCGGTCTTGACGGTGCCATTGTCTCACAGGAAGGTTTTGGAAACCCGGATACCGACCTGATCATGAACTGCCGTAAAATCGAGGAAAAAGGCATTAAAACCGTCATTGTCACCGACGAATATGCCGGCCGTGACGGCGCTTCCCAGTCTCTGGCAGATGCAGACCCCAAAGCCAATGCAGTCATCACCAACGGCAACGCCAACGAAGTGATTGTTCTGCCTCCCATGAATCGACTCATCGGCACTACCGCCTATGTGGATTCCTGCGCAGGCGGCTTCGACGGCAGTCTTCGTTCTGACGGCAGTATTGAAGTGGAGATTCAAGCCATTACTGGCGCCACCAACGAAACCGGCTTTGTGCACTTGTCCGCCGACGCTTACTAAACCTTTTGGAAAGGATGGATCAATATGGCAAAGAAGAAAGTCGTGCATTATGTGAACCAGTTTTTTGCCGGCATCGGCGGCGAAGAAAAAGCCGACATGCCGCCTGAATTGCGTGAAGGCGTCATCGGTCCCGGAATGGCACTGAACACCGCCCTGGGTGAAGATGCTGAAATTGTCGCCACCATTGTCTGCGGCGACTCCTATTTTAATGAAAACCCGGAGATCTCCAAGCAAAAGATTCTTGAAATGATCAAACCCTTCGAGCCTGACCTGTTTCTGGCCGGCCCTGCTTTCAACGCCGGTCGTTACGGCGTGGCCTGCGCCACAGTGGCCTGGCTGGTGCAGGAAGAACTGAAGATTCCTGCCCTCACCGGTATGTACATTGAAAACCCGGGAGCTGATCTGTTCCGCAAAGCTGTTTACATTGTGGAAACCGGCAACTCTGCTGCCACCATGCGCAAAGCTGTCCCCGGAATGGTGAGCCTGGCAAAAAAACTGCTCCATGGCGAACCCATTGGGCTGCCTGCTGAAGAAGGCTACATTCCCCGAGGCATTCGCCGCAACGTCTTCAAGGAAGAACGCGGTTCCCGTCGGGCTGTGAACATGCTGCTGGCGAAACTGAAGGGAGACGACTATCAGACTGAGTATGCCATGCCCGATTTCGACCGGGTACCTCCCGCTGATGCTGTGGGTGACCTGAGTCATCTGAAAATCGCTTTGGTAACCTCCGGCGGTATTGTTCCCAAAACCAATCCTGACCGGGTGGAGTCCTCCAGCGCTTCCAAGTTTGGCAAATACTCCATCGAAGGTGTGGAAGACCTGACCGCCGAAGCATATGAAACTGCCCACGGCGGCTACGACCCAGTGTATGCCAACGAAGATCCTGATCGGGTAATGCCTCTGGACGTACTCCGTGATATGGAGCGGGAAGGCATCATCGGCCACATTCATGAGTTCTTCTACAGCACCGTTGGAAACGGCACCTCCGTTGGCAACTCCCGTGCCTTCGGTATCAGAATTGGAAAGGAACTGAAGGAAGCCGGTGTGGATGCCGTTCTTCTCACCTCCACCTGAGGTACCTGCACTCGTTGCGGCGCAACGATGGTAAAAGAGATTGAACGTTTTGGCCTTCCTGTGGTTCATGTATGCACCGTGGTACCCATTTCCATGACAGTGGGCGCCAACCGGATCGTTCCGGCAGTCGCCATTCCCCACCCCTTCGGTAATCCGGCTGTGGATGCCAAGGAAGAAAAAGCCCTGCGGCGCAAGCTGGTTGAGAAAGCCATGAAAGCCCTGCAGACAGAAATTGAAACTCAAACAGTTATTGAATAATCTGATGGAATCACACATCTTTGCGTGAATCGCGTGATTCTTTGGGTAACATGGAAATAGAGCATTATCGGCGGGAAACAGCCATCTGAAAGAGGCGTTCCAATGCAGCATGCCAACAGTTTGATGCTGTGTGCTTGCCCTTTCTGCAAATCAATCCAAAAGATTTTGATAAATTAATCACGATTATTTCGTGATTGTGTTTACACCTCTATTGCCCTATGCTATAATGGCATCAAAAGATTCAATGCACGGCTGTTTTCCGTCATCAGAAACCCTTGTAAGGAGGCAAATTCATGGAAAATGTGTATGATGTGGTCATCATCGGCGCCGGCCCAGCCGGTCTTTCGGCAGCTCTCTATGCCGGCCGCGCCAAGATGAAGACCCTTGTGCTGGAAGGCACAAAGGTGGGTGGTCAGATTGCCATCACCAGCGAAGTGGCCAACTATCCCGGTTCCATTCACGATGCCACCGGTCCCACCCTCACCGCCCGTATGGTGGAGCAGGCTGATGAATTCGGTGCCGAACGGGTGAAAGACATCGCCGTGTCGGTTGACTTCACAGGTAAGGTCAAGATCATTAAAGGTGAAAAAGGCACTTATCACAGCAAAAGCATCATCATTGCCACTGGTGCCACCCCCCGGGTGATTGGCTGCCCTGGAGAAGTGGAACTCACCGGCAAAGGCGTATCCTACTGTGCCACCTGTGATGCCGATTTCTTCCAGGATTTGGAAGTGTTCGTGGTGGGAGGCGGCGACACCGCTGTTGAGGAAGCTATTTACCTCACCAAATTTGCTAAAAAAGTCACCATTGTCCATCGCCGGGAAGAGCTCAGGGCTGCCAAATCCATTCAGGAGATGGCTTTCAATAATCCCAAAATCGAATTTATGTGGAACAGTGTGATCGTGGATATTAAAGGAGATGGCATCGTTGAATCCGCTGTTTTCCATAACCGGGTGACCGGCGAAACCACTGAAATTCACGCTGATGAAGAAGACGGCACCTTTGGCATTTTCGTGTTCGTGGGTTACGACCCTGTGAGCCAGGTCTTCAAGGGCTGCATCAACACCGATGAAGCCGGCTACATCATCACTGATTCACAGATGAACACCAATGCAGAAGGCGTTTTCGCCGCCGGCGATATTCGGGTGAAAACCCTGCGCCAGGTGATCACTGCCGCTGCAGACGGTGCCATTGCCGCCGTTGAAGCAGAGAAATACATTACCCACGCCTTTAAGGAATAGTGTCATCAAAATGAAGCTTTATGGGACCCTTTACCGTCATGAAATGCACCAGATTCTAAGAAACAACAAAACAGGTGAAACAATGTGATTCAATGGAGGAGGTGAAACCATGTTAGCACTCGATAAGGATACTTTCCAGGCGGAAGTACTGGAAGCAGAAGGTTTTGTACTGGTGGACTACTGGAGTGACGGCTGCGAGCCCTGCAAAGCACTGTTGCCGGACATCGAAGCACTGGCTGAAACCTACGGTGACAAAGTGAAGTTCACCAAGCTGAACACCACCGGCGCCCGGCGACTGGCCATTTCTCAGAAGGTATTGGGACTGCCCACCATCACCCTTTACAAAGATGGCGCCAAGGTGGCCGAGGTCACCAAGGAGGAAGCCACCAAAACCAGCATTGAAAAAATGATTCAGGATCATGCCCTGTAACAGCAACGCCAATCCTCATCGGGATTGATGCATAGCAACAATCAAACTAAAAAAAGAAAGGATGGTCATAATGAGTTTTTTAGATGGCAAAAAAGTCATCATTATTGGTGACCGTGATGGTATTCCCGCACCAGCAATGGTGGAATGCCTGAAAGACACCGGCGCTGAAGTGGTCTTCTCTTCCACTGAATGCTTCGTCTGAACCGCCGCCGGTGCCATGGACCTGGAAAACCAGAATCGTGTGAAAACCCTGACTGAAAAATACGGAGCGGAGAACATGTTAATTCTCCTGGGAGCCGCCGAAGCAGAATCTGCCGGTCTGGCTGCCGAAACCGTTACCAATGGGGATCCCACATTCGCAGGTCCGTTGGCTGGAGTCCAGTTGGGACTCAAGGTATACCACGCAGTAGAACCTGAATTTAAGGACGCTGTCAATCCCGACGTGTATGATGAGCAAATTGGCATGATGGAAATGGTGCTGGATGTTGACGGCATCGTCGAAGAAATGAACAACATTCGAAGCGAGTTCTGCAAGTACTAGTCACAGGCTTCACAGGCAGTGACACACAACAAGGGTGATGGCAACCATCACCCTTTTTTTTGAAGAAAATGGAGGTGGACAAATTGAGTTTTCCTGTCATCAAAGGAACCGGCTATGTGCTGGTTCATACACCGGATATCATGCATCACCATGGCACCACCCAGAGTCTTGAACGAGCTGCACACCCAGACTCCGATTACCTGAAGTCTCTTAATGACCATACCCGATCCTACGACGATGTGGTGGCCTACGCCCCCAACCAGACCTACATTGGTAACCTGCATCCGGAAGAACTGCGGAACGTTCCCACACCCTGGTTCCAAAACGGCCTGGAGAACGCCCAGCGAGTGGGTACCTTCGGTGAAATCATGCCCCAGGATGAGTTCTATGGCCTGATGAAAATTTCTGATGCTTTTGATCTGGTCAGTCTTGAAGAAGGCTTTTTGAAAAAAGCAAAGGAAAAGCTGGAAGCCCATCCCCTTTTCAAAGATGATGTGGCAAAAATGGGCAATGGCGACACCCAGGAAGATGTGGAGCGGTTCATTAAGGATCACCATGCCGACCCCCTCTTCCACGAAGGCCACCTGGTGGGCTGCGTGAAGCGGGCCCATGACGTGGATGTCAGCCTGACAGCCCACATTATTTTCGAAAACCTGGTATCCAAGGCATCCGGCGTGCTGGCCATGAAACACTTGGTGGATAAAACCGGCCTGGATGTGAACAGCATCGATTATGTGATCGAATGCTCAGAAGAAGCCTGCGGTGACATGAACCAGCGGGGCGGCGGCAACTTCGCCAAAGCCATTGCCGAAGTGGTGGGCGCTGTCAACGCCACGGGTTCTGACCTGCGTGCCTTCTGCGCCGCACCCACCCACGCACTGATTGAAGCTGCTGCCCTTGTAAAGGCAGGTGTTTATGAGAACGTTGTCGTGGTGGCCGGTGGTGCCACAGCCAAACTGGGCATGAACGGAAAAGACCACGTTAAAAAAGACATGCCCCTGTTGGAAGACGTGGTGGGCGGTTTTGCCGTACTGGTTTCCCAGAACGACGGCGTGAACCCGGTGATTCGTACCGATCTCATCGGTCGTCACACCGTGGGCACCGGTTCTTCACCCCAGGCGGTGATCACCAGCCTCATCACAGCTCCGCTGGACAAAAGCGGTCTGAAGATCACCGACATCGACAAGTATTCCGTTGAAATGCAAAACCCGGATATCACCAAGCCTGCCGGCGCCGGCGATGTGCCGGAAGCCAACTACAAAATGATCGGCGCTTTGGGTGTGAAGCGGGGTGATCTGGAACGGGCAGAACTGGCCACCTTCGTGACCAAGCACGGCATGCCCGGCTGGGCACCCACCCAGGGGCACATCCCTTCTGGTATCCCCTATGTGGGTTATGCTCAGCAAGACCTGACCACCGGCGGCCTGAACAAGACGATGATCGTTGGCAAGGGAAGCCTCTTCCTGGCCCGTATGACCAATCTCTTCGATGGTGTTTCAGTGGTGCTGGAACGCAACTCCGGCGAGGTGGAAGCTCCCGGCAACGGCGTCTCCAAAAACGAAATCAAGGAAATGATCGTCGAAGCCATGAAAGAACTGGCCGCTCAACTGATGAAGGAATAGGAGTGTTAACGATGACAGATCGTACAGCCATTAAGCAGGAAGTCGGCCGCACCCTTCTCTCCTTCGCAGAGGCACTGGACCGGGAAGAGTTTGGCCCCAAGGTACGGGTAGGCCTCACCACCCTGGGCAGCGAGCTGGAACCCATTCATCTGGTAAAGGGAGCCGAGGCTGCCGTACGCCGATCCCCCGGCCTGGAAGTGGTGCTCATCGGCCCAAAGGTGGATACCACCCTGGAAACCGTTGAAGTCAACGATGAAGCCGACATGCACAAAGTCATGGAAAAACTGCTGGATGAAGGCAGCATTCAGGCCTGCGTCACCATGCATTATAACTTCCCCATCGGTGTATCCACCGTGGGACGTGTTGTTACCCCCGGTTTTGGTCGGGAAATGTTTGTGGCCACCACCACCGGCACCGCTGCCACCCACCGGGTGGCAGCCATGGTGAAGAATGCCCTCTACGGCATCATCACCGCCAAAGCCATGGGCATTGAAAACCCCACTTTGGGGGTATTGAACCTTGACGGAGCCAAGCAGGTGGAGCGGGCTCTGAAAACCCTTAAAAGTAACGGCTATGACCTGAACTTCTCTGAGTCAGTGCGATCAGACGGGGGCAGCATCATGCGGGGCAACGACCTGTTGACCGGGTCTGCCGATGTGATGGTCACCGACACCCTCACTGGGAACATCATGATGAAAGTCTTCTCCTCCTATACCACCGGGGGCAGCTACGAAGCCATGGGTGACGGTTATGGCCCCGGCATTGGAGAAGACCAGAAACGCATCATTCTCATCCTTTCAAGAGCTTCCGGCACCCCTGTGGTGGCCAATGCCATCCAGTACGCAGCTTCACTGGTGAAGGGGAACCTGATACAGGTGATGAAGGATGAACTTGCCAAGGCCAAAAAAGCCGGCCTGGATGACATTCTGGCAGGCCTCACCGCCGAAACGAAAAAAACCGAAGCCACCGAAGAAAAAATCACGGCACCCCCCAAAGAAATTGTCACTGGCAGCATTTCCGGCATCGAAGTCATGGATATTGAAGATGCCGTGCTGGTGCTTTGGAAAGCCGGTATCTATGCCGAAAGCGGCATGGGCTGCACCGGCCCTGTGGTGATGGTGGCAGAAGAAAGGGTGGCTCAGGCTGCCCAGTTGCTGGCCAAAGCCGGTTATGTGGGCATGGAAGGCGACACCTGCTAATATCATGCAGTTGATCGTGTGCATGGAATAGTGAATCAACCTTTCAACAGTAAAGCCGCTCCTGTAAAAGGGGCGGCTGAGATTGAAGACAAAGGGCTTTGGCCCGGCCAGCTGATTCAAGTCTTGGTTGTTTTGACAAGATTTCCAAGGCTGTCCTTTACCAAGTCCCTTGTCTTCATCTTATTTTGTATACAGTCTGAGCCGCTCCTGAAAAGGGGCGGCTTATGACGTTGTTCCTTAAAAAAAGAAGTCTTTTGTCCTATGTTTTTTCCCAAAGCACCTACACATATGTTATACTATTGACGTATTATGATTACCAAGCATTGATGACCTGCATTTAAGCATTCAAAGGTCCCTCTTTTCTCTTTTGCTCCCATCTGGTGTTTCATTCCCTTGAGATGATTGGATTCAACCCTTGCTTTGCTGATCAAGGTTGGCGAATGACATAAAGTGCCATTATCCAGCTTCTTATTTTTTCCATAACGAAAGTATGTCTAAAGCCCAGTTTTAGATCAACCACCTGGAGGCGATTCAATGATTTCCACAACCAACCCGACGCAACCGGAACAACCGCAGCATCCCCTGGAAGGTCCCTACCTGGAACTGATTGCACGTCTCTCTGCCCGAATGATTCACCTGAACCTTTCCAGCGATTATCTCATTGATGAAAGCTTGGCAGATCTGGGCCGACAGACAGCTGCTTCAAGGGCCTATGTGTTTCTGTTTCGATGCCAGTACACCTATATGGATAACCTGTATGAGTGGTGTGCCCCTGGTGTCAGTGCAGAAAAAATGAACTTGCAAAATCTGAAAACCGATGGCTTTCCCTGGTGGATGGCACAGTTACACCAGAACCAAATCATCACAGTTCCACGAACAGACGAAATGCCCAATGAAGCCCGTTCAGAACAGCAGATAGTGATGGAGCAGGGAATCAAGTCGCTGGTGGTGCTGCCCCTTCGTATCAAAGATGAACTCATCGGATATCTGGGATTGGATGACACCATACAATACCGGAACTGGAGCGACAGCAGTTTGTTGTCACTGCGTCTCATTGCCGACATTTTTTCAGGTGCTTTTGCCCGCCTGCGTTGTGAACAGGATTACCTGAATGCCAACGAGGCCATCGACCGACAAGATCACAACATTCGTCAGCTTCTTCAACGGATTCAACCTGATGAAAGTGCCCAAACAGTCGTCGGCTCCCTTGATCTTTCCCTCCCCATAGGCCTTCACAAAGAACCTTTTAATGAACTGATTCAACAGGTGATCTCGCTGCTGCAAACAGATCTGGTCATTTTCAACAACGTAGACCTGGCTTTGGACAACAAGCTGCCTCTCATGGACTGTAACCGGTTCGATCTGTGCCAGGTGATTCAGGCCATCATCAAGAATGCCATTGATGAGGCCTCCCATAAAAATGCTGTACTGGCCAGTCGGGGCGCCAAAGATACCAACCTGCTGAAAGTGGAGACTTTGAGGGAAGGCAATCATTTGATCTGTCATATTTCTGATAACGGCATGGGAATTCCCGAATGCAACCAGATGAAAATATTCGAACCCCTCTTTTCCACCAAACCCATCCACAACGGTTCGGGACTGGGCCTTTCTTATGCTTATGATGTCATTGTCAACAAGTATCAGGGAGACATCAGCATCTCCACCAACCACTGGGGCGGGGCTACCTTTACCCTTCGCCTGCCTTTTCGTCAGGAAAAATGCAAGTGAAGCTGGTCAGCCAACAACCGTTAAGCTGATAAGAGCCGCTCCCTTTCACCGGAGCGGCTCTTATCATAGGATTGGTGCAGATTCTGATTCGGTTTCCAGCAATTTCAGGTGTCTGGGTGTCGTTCCATATTTCACCGACAAAATTTGAGCCATGATGCTCACAGCAATTTCCTCCGGCTTTTGCCCCCCCAAATCAAGGCCAATGGGCATGTATACCTGGCGAATCTGCTCTTCAGACACGCCGGTTTCCCGCAGGGATTTGACGGTATGTGCCACTTTGGTTCGGCTTCCAATCATTCCCACATACGCGGCAGGTTTTCCCAGCACTGCCCGCAAAGCCAGTTCGTCCATCTGATGGCCCCGGCTGACAATCACCACATAGCTGCCGTTGTTCAGGGACATGGAGGCCATCAGCTCTCCCATGTCTCCCAGCAGCAGCTGTTCTGCTTCCGGAAACCGTTCCCGGCTGGCGAATTCTTTTCGGTCTTCCACCACTGTCACCCGAAAACCCATCATCATTCCCAGATGGTACAGGGCCTGGGCAATATGGCCGCCACCAACCAGAATCAACTGATTTTGAGGCCTGAACACTTTGATGAACACCTGGGCATCACCACCGCACTGCATGCCGATGCCGGCAGCGTCATCTTTCAGGTGGTAGTTTAGCAACCGGTCTTCTCCTGTTTCCAGGCATTCCCGGGCAGTTCTGGTGACTTCCCCTTCCAGTTTGCCGCCACCCACAGTGCCATAGCTGCTGCCATCAGCCAGTACAGCCATCATGGCACCGGTTTTTCCCGGCGTCGATCCCGTGGCTTCTGTGACAGTAATCAGGGCCACCGACCGGTTTCCTGTCATTTCCTCCGTCACACGTTTCAACACGTTGATTTCCATCAGCAACAAACCCCTTTCGATCTCAATAGTTTTGATTAATGAATTGATTGTTCAACGAATCCTTTTCATGACAATTCTCTCGGAATGCTTTGAGCTTTCCACCCAAAAACCGTTTTTTCCCTCCACATGCCTTGCCCTTTTCAGTGACTAACCCTTCCTTTTCCATTGAAGATGCAAGAGCGCTTCCAGAACACCACCGCCAATGGCTCGTGCCTTATCAGAGATCTGGTGGCAGTATTCCGGGTAAATGCGGGGATCAACATCTCCCACCTTAAACCCGGGTGTGACTGGCAGACCATCTGCCAGCAAGCCTCTCAACAGGCCGCCGATGGCCGTTCTGACAGGTATTTCATCAACCATCGCCACCGTCTGGCCCGCTTCCACCACATCGCCGATGACTGCCTCAGCTCTGAAAATGCCGCTGGCGGGCGAACGAAGAACGCGTTCACTGCCAACACCGGCAATAATTCCGGGCACTCCGGTGTTGGGCTGCGCGCTGCCTTCATAAATCACGCGCCCCAGCCAGTGGCCCCGCCGGCTCTCCACCACCGCATCCACATCGTCACCGGCAGTGAACCCCGGCCCCACACCAATCACCACTGGTGCCATACCCCGCTGAACACCCGTGTTCTTTTTCGCAAGGGTGGCATCCACGAGAACTGCCGGTGACATCTCCCGGCATATTTCTGAGGCCTCTGCTGATATGACAGGGATCACACCCTGCTGCCAAAGAGTCGGTGCCTCTGCCAGAGACAGAATGTGCCGGGCTTTCACCCCTTCCACGGTCATCTGATTTTCTAAAACAGCGCTGGCAAAGGCCACAGTTCGACGAATCACAGTGGGATGTTGCTGTTCAGTGATCATCAGCCGAAAACCACATTGATAAAGCCGGTGTGCCACGCCGGAGGCCAGATCACCACCGCCTCTGATGACTATCAGTTGATTTTCCATGACGGACTCCTTCCATTCCACAAATAATGTGAGCAGCGGGTTCATCTTGAATTCATCTGTGTCCACTATTCTTGACTGTACCCAGCTCAACCTTTATTGTACCCCATTCGCCTCACTTTTGTCGCTGATGATCTTCTTTCAGGCCGCCACATTTCACCAGCTTGGCGGGATATACAGATGCTTCTTTTTCATTTTAACAGGAATCAATGGCGGTATGTTTCCATCAACCATGGAATTTTTCTTTCATATAGGATAGAATAGAAGCATCCAGCTAAATCGACGATTCACGCAGCGCAGTCCCGTTTCACGAAAGGCGGTTGTCTATGGAACTGTTGATAAGAAAGTGGATTCAACAATACGTGGCAGATTATCCTAATCAAAAAGCACTGGAAAACTGCTGGCAGTCTCCCTTGACCGCCTTTGTTCCTGCTGAGGATCCCCGATTTCATCACATCAAAAACTGGGGACAACCGGAACACCAGCTTCCTGTTGATCTTCTCCCTGAAGCACGGACTGTTGTTGCTTTTTTTCTCCCTTTTCTGCCGGCAATCCCCCACAGCAACCGAAATGGCCGGCTGGCCTCCCGGGAGTGGGGAAGAGCGTATCTCCTGACAAATCAGCTCATTGCCGATCTCAATCTTTTTCTGAAAGATCAGCTGGAACAAGCCGGCTTCAAGGCGGCTTTCGCCCAGGCCACCCACAACTTTGATGAAACGACCCTCATGAGTGTATGGTCACATCGCCATGTGGCTTATCTGGCCGGACTGGGAAATGTTGGCCTGAACAATATGCTCATCACCGAAAAGGGCTGTTGCGGACGGGTGGGCACCCTTGTGACCAGCGCTCCCGTCACCTGTCAGTCCGTGACACCTGCCGAAACCTGTCTCTACAGGTATAATGGTTCCTGCGGTTTGTGTGTGCAGCGGTGCGTCAACGGATCTTTAACTCTTGATGCTTTTGATCGCCATCGCTGTTATGAAATGTGCCTTGAAAATGCGTCTGCTCTGTCCTCCATGGGACTGGCGGATGTCTGCGGCAAATGTACTGTCGGCCTGCCCTGTTCCGGAGTGAATCCGACGAGCAGACTGACCCCATCACCAGCGGGCTCCCCTGATGCCCGCAATCATAAGGAGGGTTCACTGAATGAGCTATGATGAAAGAAAAGCACCTCTTGAGACCAATGAGACACATTTGAATGAGCCGGAGCAACCGGCATCCGAAACATCTGAACTTCATGAAACGAGCGCCGCCGAAGGCTATCTGGAAACTACCCTTGACAGCTCACCCATGAAGGCCGACCAAACCCTCACTTCTTCCAGTGAGTCCGTTTCTTCCAAGAGAAAATTTACCGGCAGTATCCGCATTAAAATTCTGGCAGGATTCCTCACCATTGTACTGCTGCTGGTGGCTTCTGCCAGTTACACCCTCACCCAGGTGCGGCGAATGGCGGTGGACACTGCCCATTTGCTGGAGCAGGAGATCATTGTGTACCAGCTCTATCAGGAAATGACCCTGGCCATTTCAGAGCGCAGCAGCCTGATTTCCAATTACGTGCTCACTGGTACCCGTTCTTATCTGGATTCATTTTACCAGATCTCAGCTGTCAGTGACGAAATGATCGAACGCCTCAAGGAACTCTCCGACCGGCCGGAGGATATGGAGTTCATAGAGAGAAGCCTTGCCTGGCGGCGCATGGCAACTGGCGAGGTGATTCCCCTTTATGTGAATGGCCGCCACGAAGAAGCCGCCAAGGTAGTTAGTGAACGAATGGCACCGGAAGGTACCCAGCTGATTCAGCAGGCTAAACTGATCTCCGAATCACGTCAGCAGGAGTTTTTGGCCACCGGTGATGCGCTGATGAGAGCTCAAAATCGTGTGGTTAACCTGATTGGCGTTGCCATTGCCGCCGCCGTCCTCATTGCTGCTGCCCTGGCCCTCATCGTATCCAACCGCATTACCAGACCGCTTAAGCAGGTGTTGGCTGCTGCCAATGCCGTTGCCGAGGGAGACCTGCGTCAGGAAGTGCCGGTGATGTCCAATGACGAAACCGGCCAGCTGGCGGTGGCGGTGAATCAAATGATCATCAGCCTTAAGGGGCTGATCAAATCCAGCGACTTCATTTCTGAACAGGTGGCGTCCACCAGCGAAGAGCTGGCTGCCACCGCCGAGGAGGCTGCCGCTTCTTCTGAAGAAGTGGCCAAGACCATCCACGAGGTTTCCCGGGCCACGGGAGAGCAGGCGACATCTGTTGAAGATAGCAACCGGGGCATGAACAGCATTGCAGGTCATTTGCAACAGGTGACTGCCAGCATTGACGAAGTGCTCAATGGTTCCCGTACCACATTGGCTTCCGCCGAGAGTGGCCGTGGTGCCGCCCGCAAGGCGGTGGATACCATGAGCCAGATTCGTACCGCCACCGATGAAACGGCCGCCTCTGTGAAGGCACTGGATCAGGCTTCCCGGGAAATTGTCAAGATTGTTGATTCCATCGGAGCCATTGCCGACCAGACCAACCTTTTGGCCCTGAATGCCGCCATTGAAGCGGCCCGTGCAGGAGACGCCGGTCGTGGGTTTGCCGTGGTGGCTGATGAAATTCGCAAACTGGCAGAGCAGTCTTCCCAGTCTTCCAGCCAGATTGCCACCATCATCGACGGTATTCAAAAACAGATTCACGAAGCTGTGGCTTCCATGGAAGCCAATAATGAGAAGGTCATCAGCGGCACCGGTATTGTTAATGAAGCCAGCAGTCATTTCGAATCCATTCTGGAGGAAATCAACCATATTACCCAGCAAATTGATCAGGTGACTGATCTGGTGAGAGAAGTGAATGCTCACAGTGGTACCGTGGTGGGGCATTTCGAAAGTATGTCGGCTGTATCTGAAGAGACAGCCGCCTCGGCCCAGCAGGTATCTGCCAGCGCCGAGGAACAAACCGCTGCCATCAATGAAATTGCCGAATCTTCCACTGAACTGGCATCTCTGTCTCAGGAACTGCGCAACGCCATTGCTGTTTTCAAGTATTAGACATCTGCTGTTACAAGGGCAAGAGAGGAAGGTTGATTGAATGAACTCATTCTCAGTGAATCAGGGAGAAGGCCATTTTGTTGATATGATACCAGGCGTCAAACGGCGCAATCTGGTGGTGGGAAAAACAACCATGCTCTGTGAGTTTCATCTGAAGGAGGGGGTTGTCTTACCGCTCCACCAGCACCCCCATGAACAGACGGGGTATCTGATCTCCGGGCGGGCTCTTTTTGAAATCGATGGCAAGGAAATCGAGATGAAGCCTGGAGACAGCTGGTCCATTGGCGGCGATGTGCCCCATCAGGTGACTGTTCTCGAAACAGCACAGGTCATAGAAACCTTCACCCCCGTGCGGGAAGACTTTTTATAGAATCATTTCTCATAACGCCCTCCCTCTGTGGAGGGCGTTGTTGATTGAAGCGTTGATTGAAGACAAAAGGATTTGGCAGGGCAGCTGATTCCCTCTGCGTCGGTGTTTTTTATGCATTCTGCGGCCTTATTATATGTATAATAATTCACTCAACCGTTGTAATATCAATCTTTTCGCCGTTGACAGGCTTTATGCATTCATGTATATTTGAGGGAGAAGTGTGGCTGACAACTGCTTCTCTGTCGCCGGCCACTCTGATTCTGAAAAAACGGGAGGATGTGCCGAATGAATGTGAAAAAAGTTTCGATTATTGGTGTCCCCATGGACCTGGGGCAGAACCGCAGAGGTGTGGACATGGGCCCCAGCGCCATTCGATATGCCGGCGTGGTGGAAAAGCTGGAGAGCATTGACCTGGAAGTGGAAGATATGGGAGATATTCAGATTGACATGCCTGAACGGGTTCACAGCAGTTCTCTCCACAATCTGCGAAACCTGAAAGCCATCGAACAAGCCAACACCCGACTGGCCCAGTTGGTGGATCAGGTGGTGCAGGAGGGCCATTTTCCACTGGTGCTGGGTGGTGATCACAGCATTGCCATCGGTACCCTGGCAGGGGTCTCCCGTCACTATGAAGATCTGGGCGTCATCTGGTTCGACGCTCATGGCGACCTGAATACCGCCGACACGTCACCCTCCGGCAACATTCATGGTATGCCCCTGGCCTCCAGCATGGGTGTGGGCCACCCGGCGCTCACCGGCCTGGGAGGTTACGGACCAAAAGTGAAGCCGGAAAATCTGGTGATCATTGGCGCCCGCGCTCTTGATCAGGGCGAAAAAGAACTGATACGTCAAAAGGGCCTGCGGGTATACACCATGCACGAAATTGACCGAATGGGAATGGCTGCCGTGATGCGGGAAGCCATTGATTACCTGAAGGAACGCACCGACGGGGTTCACCTTTCCCTTGACCTTGACGGCGTAGACCCCACAGACGCTCCGGGTGTGGGCACACCGGTGATGGGCGGTGTTTCCTACAGGGAAAGTCATCTGGCCATGGAAATGCTGGCAGAATCGGGCATTGTGGTTTCAGCGGAGTTTGTGGAAATCAACCCCATTCTCGATGAAAAAAATCGGACCGCCAAGGTGGCCGTCGCCCTCATGGGCTCTTTGCTGGGTGACCAGTTGAAATAGGTCTCCTGAAATAAATGTTTGTCAGCTGAAAAAAGTCACCCTTAATTGACAGGGGTGACTTTTTTTCGGTATGAGCATGGGTTTAGCGCGGGTTTACCCTCTGTTCCAGCTGTTCTGGTAACGGTTACGATGGTAGGCAATGACCTTCTCCAGCTTAGCGATGACCCGCTGCCGGTTTCTGAAGTTTCCAGGAATACTGTCAAGTGCCGTATCCAGAAAGCCTTCAAACACCTGTGTCATATTGCCTTCTCCTGTCAGAAGAGCCACCGGGCGTTCTTTTCCCGGCCCGAGACTTCCCGCTAAAGCAGCCTGGTTTTCCTTGTAACCAAGACTCATGTTTAAATCCTGCCACAAGGGGTTTTTATTGGCCAGGTACACCTCATAATTGGGGTATTTTCGCAGGCGGTCCACCATGGATTCCAGCAGGCTGATCACCTGCTCTTCCTTTAGGCGCAGGGGTTTTGTGGTGAAACTTTCCAGTGGGTTCAACACTGCCTGAGTACCCCGGGAAAGCTGGTTCAGCAGATTAAGAGGCAGCACTTCCACATAACTGAAGTGGGGAATGTTTTTGCGGAAGGCTTCCAGTCGCTTTTGGTGCAACTGCAACCGCCGCCATCGTTCTTCGCTTTTAATGCCTTCCTGTACCATCAGCTGCTCATACAGTGGCAGACTGAGGCTCGACCCCGACAACCCGTTTTTCCACCCAATCCAGGTGCCTGCCTCCTCTTCCAGCTTCACCACCTGCTCCATATAGCTTTCAAGCCGGGTAGCAGTATAAAAGCGCACCAGCGGCATACACTCTTTCAGCAGGCTTTGGTAGCTGCTTTCCAGAATTTTGGCCACCACAGGATCACGGAAGAAAAAAGTATAATACTGATCTTCCGGTGTCTCTTCATTGACAGAGGCAAACACCGCAGCTTGGTTACGAATTATGAAGTAGGTATTCTGAAAGGGCAGCTCCCGGTATCGGGGAAAATACCAGGAACGCACATTACCGGTTAAATGCAGGGGAATCCAGTATTTCATAATATTCAACAGATCGTCGTTTTCACGATCCATGTGATGAATGATGGTTACCTGATGACCGCCGGTGAGAACTGCCGTTAGCTTTCGGTTCCATTCTGCCATGAAGACCGGGTCTTCCATCATCCAGCTCAGATTTTCCTGGCTGAGAAGCAACAGCTCCTGGGGCGGCTTCATTTCAAGCACCAGATCCAAAAACTCAATAACTGCTTTTCGCCGCCCGGAACGACCGGCATGTAAATGATACTGGTGGAGGTTTCCACCAGTGGGTGCCGGGGCGTCCATTGAAGTGGGGGGAACCGGAGCCGTTTCCACATTCATCAGTTGCTGCATCAGATGAATCACCTGGCGCCCCTGGGCACTGGAAGGTGACATGCCTTCCTGGTTTTCCCCATTTTCCTCTGCGATCAGCCATTCCAGCAGAAACTGTTTCAGTGCCATTTCACTGTCGTCCAGATGCAGTTCGGCCGATTCGCCCAGAATACGTCTCAGCCGGTGTTGCAACAGGGCATCACTTTCCACATACTGTTCATAGAAAAAAAACACAACTTCTTTGACATAACCGGCACTGCGGGCAGGCAGGCGATTGCCGTGACGCCATTTACTGATCAGCGACGGATCAACACTCAACCTTTTCGCCATCCGACTGTTACTGATGCTGAACAGGTCCATCAAAGCGTTAAGCTTCTCTGCAAAATCCATAAAGGTTCCTCCATTTTCTCACAGCTTCCGTCAGCGCGTCTTCTCGTAGGCTTGATTGTCTCTCTCTTTTGTCATTCCTCACAGTCTTCTGAGCCAGTCACTTCATCACCAAACTTTTTCGTCTCAGATCCCCATGCTGACACCTCATCATCTGTGGTAACTGTCGTGATGACCGACTATTTTCTTGAGCACCCTTCGTAACCACTGGCATCTTTGATTTCTATAGATTTTCCAGCAGAAAGTGCGGTGATTCACTTTTTCTGAAGTCTTTAATTTTTAGCTTCTTATATCATGACAAAATTTAGCCACTGATGTCAAGGGCAATCCTGTTAAAATCCCGGAAATTGTCTTCTTTCTGATGATTTCCGTCGACTATTAGCGCAAAATGCCTCAACTTACCGCTCTTTCTCTTATGACGACCCTTATTCCATTGAAGCCCTTCTGCAAAATTGTTACAATATAGAAGACGACTCAGCCGAAAGGATGTCTTCCAAAATGGCACAAATTCTAAAAAATGACTGGCATCTGTCTCTATCTGCCGAATTTGACAAAGACTACTATCAAAAATTAAGAACATTTTTGATCCGGGAGTATAAGACCAACCAGGTGTATCCACCCATGCATGATATTTTCAATGCCCTGCACTACACTTCCCTGGCTGATGTGAAGGTGCTGTTGCTGGGACAGGACCCTTACCATGGGGAGAAACAGGCCCACGGCCTTTCCTTCTCGGTGCTGCCCGGTCAGCAAATCCCCCCCTCCCTTCAAAACATCTATCAGGAGCTGCAGGATGATCTGGGCTGCACCATTCCCACCCATGGATATCTGAAAAAATGGGCTGACCAGGGGGTGCTGCTCCTTAACACGGTGCTGACCGTCAGAGCCCATGAAGCCCATTCCCATAAAGACATGGGGTGGGAACTGTTCACCGATGCAGTGATTCGTGTCATCAATGATCAAAGTCGCCCCATTGTCATTTTTCTGTGGGGAAAACCAGCGCAAGCCAAAGAAAAAATGCTCACCAATCCTCATCATCTCATTTTAAAAGCACCTCACCCAAGCCCCTTATCGGCTTATCGGGGATTTTTTGGATGCAAGTGCTTCAGTCAGGCAAATGTGTTTTTAACCTCTCACGGCATTGATCCCATTGACTGGCAAATTGAACCGCTGGCCGCCAGACCCACTTCTGAAGGATGATGGCGGCAGCCTCACATCAGCCTTCAATATGATATAATAGGACTGAAGTGAATCGCCACTTTCACAGTTACCTACCAATATACAGGAGGGATTATATGAGCACATCGGTATCCATTGATTGGAGTCAACTGGGATTTTCGTACTTTAAAACCCCTTACCGCTACATTGCCCGCTGGAAAGACGGCCAATGGAACGCAGGAGAACTGACAGAAGACAACACCCTGCACATCAGCGAATCTTCTACAGCCCTGCACTATGGCCAGCAGTGTTTTGAGGGTCTGAAGGCTTACCGTACCAAAGATGGCAGTGTGCAGCTCTTCCGCCCCGACCAGAATGCCCGGCGGATGCATCAGAGCTGTGACCGTGTGTTAATGCCACGGGTACCTGAGGACATGTTCATTGACGCCTGCCTTCAGGTGGTAAAAGCCAACCTGGACTACGTCCCTCCTTACGGCACCGGCGCCACCCTTTATTTACGACCCTTTGTCATTGGTGTGGGCGACAACATTGGCGTGAAGCCGGCTCCCGAGTTCATTTTCAGTGTCTTCTGCCTGCCGGTGGGCCCTTACTTCAAGGGCGGTATGGCTCCCGTAAACTTTATGGTTTCTGAGTTTGACCGGGCTGCACCCTATGGCACCGGAGCCGCCAAGGTGGGGGGCAACTACGCCGGCAGCCTGATGCCCCACGAACAGGCAGTGGAACAGGGCTTTGCCGACTGCATTTACCTGGATCCCCTGACCCATACCAAAATTGAGGAAGTGGGAGCCGCCAACTTCTTTGGCATCACCAAAGACAATGAGTTTGTCACCCCCAAATCACCTTCCATTCTTCCCAGTATCACCAAGTACTCCCTGTTGTATCTGGCAGAGCACTATCTGAAGATGAAGGTTTCTGAACGGGATGTTCTCATTGACCATCTGGATGAGTTCGCCGAGGCCGGCGCCTGCGGCACCGCTGCTGTCATCACTCCCATTGGCGGTGTTTCTTACAAGGGCAAGCTTCATGTGTTCCACAGTGAAACCGAAGTGGGCCCCGTAACGAAAAAGCTCTACGACACCCTTTGCGGTATTCAGTTCGGTGATGTGGAAGCCCCTGAGGGCTGGCTGGTAAAGTTGGATTAATCAGGATAACGAAAGTAGTCATGAAACAACATAGCGTAACCATGGAAAACGCCCTAAAGATCGGCTTGACGGCCGGTGTTCAGGGCGTTTCTTTTGGTGGGTTGAGGGTTTCTCCATTGAAAACACTTTTATAACACATCCCTCGGGTCTTCTCTCATCTGCTCAATCAAGACACTCCGAATGTCAATGAATTTCTGAGCCGCGCGCTGATGAATTTTTGAGCCATTGTGCTCGCCAATTTGTGAGCCAATAGCTTCGTTACTGTCTTTGCTTTTGATCTTTGACTAAGTAACACAAAAAGTTCGTCGTCGAGGCTGTTAAGATGTGGTCAACGCCAGAGGCGTTGTCCAAGCGGTTGTGGGCTCTGTGGGTAACTCCACTTGAGGAGTTATCCATAGAATCCACAATTGCAGCAACTTAATAGCCTGTCACCCCTGCTCCATTCGATAAGATGGGTTGTTCATATTAAGGATGTGGGACCGAAAAGTAAGTCGATCCACCAATGCCGTAATCA
>NZ_JBCITM010000010.1:0-130669 GCF_039414295.1 Anoxynatronum sibiricum
CGCCGCCAGCGTTCATCCTGAGCCAGGATCAAACTCTTATTAGAATTCTTTCCCAAACCCAGTCTCTTTTCAGATTCTGGCTTCTTTTGGTTCTCTTCGCTTCTTCCTGCTGTTCAGTTTTCAAAGAGCTTTTCGTTTTTCGTTGCTTCGCAGCAACTTTTTAAGTATACCATCTTGCTTGTTTGATGTCAACCCGTTATTTGAACTTTTTTTCGTTTGTTCTTTCAGACACCTTGGGATGACTCATTTTTTTCGCCTGCCGTTTTTGGCGACTTATATAGAATACCATCCTCCCGCGATGAAGTCAAGCTTTTTTTAAAATAAAAATGGAAAACGCCCCTGCTCATTGGAATCGTTGCGATTCAGTCAATGTTGAAAGGGCGTTTTATTCTGCGATTATCGCATTCCTATCGTTCCAGTGGCATTCCTATCGTTCCAGTGGCATTCCTATCGTTCCAGTGGTTTCATCGTGGGGAACAAAATCACGTCCCGAATAGAAGGCGAGTCTGTCAGGAGCATGACCAGTCGATCAATTCCCAGCCCCATACCACCGGTGGGCGGAAGGCCCACTTCGAGGGCATTAATGAAGTCTTCATCATAAGGATGGGTTTCTTCGTTGCCAGAGGCCTTTTGTTTGACCTGTTCCACAAACCGCTGCTTCTGATCGATGGGATCATTCAACTCTGAAAAAGCATTGGCAAGTTCCCATGTATTCACAAAAGCTTCGAACCGATTGGTCAGCTGAGGATTATCAGGGTTTCTTTTCGCCAGAGGCGATACCTCAACAGGATGCTGGGTGATGAACGTGGGTTGGATCAGGTTCTTCTCTGCATAGGTTTCAAAAAACGCTGCAATGACCCACCCTTTTGAAAACTCTCCCTCAATTTCGATTCCCCGTTCTTTGCAAAGTGACCGTAACTCTGTTTCAGTTTCGATGGTGTCAAAATCCACACCAGCATACTCCCGACAGGCTTCAATCATTGTCATCCGTTTCCACGGAGGTGCAAAGTCGATTTTCTGACCCTGATAACTCACTTTCGTGGTTCCCAATGCTTCCATCGTTGCATGCGCCACCAGGTTTTCGGTCAGTTCCATAATCTCTTCATAGTCGGCATAAGCCTGGTATAATTCAATGGAAGTAAACTCAGGGTTATGCTTAATTGACATCCCTTCGTTGCGGAAAATCCGGCCAATTTCATAGACCCGGTCAAAACCACCGACGGTCAGCCTTTTTAAATGAAGCTCCGTGGCAATCCGCAGGTACATGTCAATATCCAGTGAATTGTGGTGAGTAATGAAGGGCTTTGCATTGGCCCCGCCGGCCAGTGTATCCAGAATTGGCGTTTCCACTTCCAGATAGTCACGTTCATCCAGATAGGCACGAATGGCTTTAATGATCTTGCTGCGCAGACGAAACACTTTTTTAACTTCCGGATTCACGATGAGATCCACATACCGCTGACGGTAACGGGTGTCTGTATCTTTAAGTCCATGCCACTTTTCCGGCAAGATCTGAAGGGATTTTGACAGCAGACGGATCAAATGTGCTTTTAAAGAGATTTCACCTCTTTTGGTTTGAAACAATTCACCCTGCACCTCAACGATATCACCTATATCGTAATAATGGGTAAAGTCGGCATACGCAGCTTCACCAATACGGTCTTCACGTACATAGACCTGAATTTGCCCTTCTTTATCCTGCAGGTTGATGAACGTCGCTTTTCCATGTTCCCGGCGTGTCATGATCCGACCTGCCATGGTCATCTCAGTTCCTTCCAGGGAGTCGAAATGCTCCTTTACCTGTTGACTGTAGTGGGTCACATCAACTTTTTCCACCAAAAATGGGTCTTTGCCTTCCGATTTCAAATGTTCCAGCTTTTCTCTGCGGATAAGCAACAGCTCATTCAGGTTTTTTTCTTCTCCTGGCCCAGTCATTTCGTCACCTTCTTTGGTTAGTTTCGTATGAGTGCCACTGTCGCACCGGTGTTACTCCGATGATTCCCGCGGCTTCTTTAAAGTACTTCCGCCTTTTCGATTCGGATCACTTCATACATTGTCATGCCATCAGGGATTTGTATTTCCACCTTATCTCCCACCCGGTTTCCCAGAAGGGCTTTCCCCACCGGTGATTCGTTTGAAATCTTAAACTCATAGGGGTCTGCTTCTGCAGAGCCGACAATGGTATACTTGACTTCCTGGGGATCATCGTTTTCTCGCAAATAGACAGTCGATCCCACGCCCACAACATCTGTGCTGATTTCATCTTCATCCAGAATCACTGCTTTTTTCAGCAGGTTTTCAAGTTTCATAATGCGCTCTTCAATTTGTGCCTGTTCATTCTTGGCTTCATCGTACTCCGAGTTTTCGCTGATGTCTCCAAATTCAATGGCCTGCTTAATGCGCGCAGCAATTTCTTTTCGGCGTACGGTCTTTAACTGTTCCAGCTCAGCTTCAATCTTTTCTTTACCTTTAACTGTCAAGATCGTTTCTTTGTTCACCATGGTCTTTCGCTCCCTTGCATGTATTCTTCCACTTTTAAATCTTTCTTTTCTTCTGCATTTTTTCTCATTACCGTATTGACTTATATCTGAGCATAAAGCAAGAAACACTGATATGCTCAGTGTTTGGACGGGTTTCTTATTCTTACCCATTATAAGGCAGTGATATCATCTTGTCAAGCAACACAAGTCCCTCAACAGATAGTCTGAAAGCAGCTTCAGCATGTCATCTGCCGTTTCTGCCCGGTTAATTTGATGTCGAATCGCCGCAGAACCGGGAAGCCCCTTGGTGTACCAGGCTGCATGTTTGCGCATTTCCTTCACCGCAATCCACTCACCTTTGTAGCTGGTCACCATTTGCAGATGTCGTTGCAGTACAGCATAAATTTCAGAACCATCCGGCTGTTTTCCCTCATACCCATGCTTCAGCAAGCCCAGCACATCCCTGAAAATCCACGGATTACCCTGTGCTCCCCTGCCTATCATCACGCCGTCACAGCCGGTTTCATCCACCATGCGCAGCACCGCTTCCGCTGAAAAAAGATCTCCGTTTCCAATAACCGGTATTTGGACGGCCTCTTTCACCTGGCGAATGATCTCCCAGTCGGCCTCTCCTGCATAAAACTGATCCCGGGTTCTTCCATGAACCGTCACAGCCGATGCTCCATTAGCTTCGGCAATGCGAGCCATTTCCAGTGCATTCACCTCGTTCTCCTGCCAGCCCTTTCTTATTTTGACCGTCACTGGCTTAACGCTGGCCTCTGCCACTGCCCGGATAATGCGGCCAGCTTTTTCAGGTTCCCTCATCAGGGCCGCACCGTCGCCATTTTTAACAATTTTAGGAGCAGGGCACCCCATGTTGATATCCAGAAAGGCATGGGGCATTTCATTCAGCTTATCCGCCGCCCATGCCATGATTCTTTCATCCGATCCAAATATCTGAATTCCCACCGGAGCTTCTTCCGGATGCGTCTGCATTAGCTCGTGAGATTTATCATCCTTATAATAGAGACCTTTGGCACTGACCATTTCTGTGATAACCATGCCGCATCCCATCTGTTTGCAGATACGCCGAAAGGCAAGGTCGGTAATGCCTGCCATCGGAGCCAGTATGACGGGAACAGGGATGGTGATATGACCAATTGATAAAGGGTTGAGCACGTTTTTTCCTCCTGCTCTGTCGAATGTTACCCACCGACAGCATTAATTTTTGCCTGTCAATTGTAACCGATCCCCCTCATTTTCGCAAGTCACGCCTTCCATATGATGATTTCCTCTCCACCGGCAGCCCTCATGCTTTTGACGACACACAGAACCCCCATCCTCAACTCATGCTTAACGACCATGGTTCTGCAGTTGTTTATGTGTATTGTTCTGCCTCCTTGCGAAGCTGCCTGATAATCGTGTCCAACGACTGGATCGCTTCGTTCACCTCTGCCGACGAGGCCACTTGATCCTTCGCTGTCAGCCTGATTTGTTCCACTTCCGCTGCTATCCGTCGGTTAATCTCGCGAATATCTTTCATGATCTTTTCGATGTTTTCAACCGATTCATTGGTCGATACCGCCAGTTTGCGAATCTCATCAGCCACCACGGCAAATCCTTTGCCAGAATCACCCGATCTGGCCGCTTCGATGGATGCATTCAAGCCCAGCAAGTTTGACTGACTTGATATTCTTTTAATCATTTCTGTAATTTCTTCAGTTGTGCCAGCTTGCCTGAGTGCTGTTTGGGCCATCTTCTCCAGTGCGTCTCCCGTTTCCAAAAGCTCATCCGCCTGGGTTGTCATGCGCCCAGAAGACTCTTCCAGTGTTTCGATCCCTGTTGCAATGATTTCTGCCATCTGCAGCAACCGTTCCTGATGTTCAGTGGAAACAAGATAAACCACTCCACCCACCACTTCAGCACCTTCAAAAACCGGTGTTGCCAGGGCAATGTACGGAAACCCGAACAATTCTTTCCCCATTCGTCGGCTCATTGGTTTTCCGATTTGCATGGATTGACTGACAACTGTTTCTTTTTTTATGGGATCTCCGGCTTTCACAGGAAACTGCAGCACCTCACCCGGGAAAAACCCCAGGTATTTTTCTCTGTCGCACACTGCAATGGCCACATCCGTCATACTCAAATGCTTCGCATAGGGCGCCGTCTCTAAAAATGCCTGCATCATCTGCGAACTGTTCTTCACATCAGGTCCCCCTTTGGGCAAATAGTGGGTATGCGTATTCGTTTTATATTGCTGCAAGGCCTGTTGAATGAGCGAGAAGCCCCGCGCTTTTCACGGGGCTTCTCGCCCACTTTCTTTCTTTCTTTCTTTCTTTCTTTCTTTCTTTGCTTTCTTTCTTAAAATCTTTCAAATGATAGCCCCATCGCACCGACCTTTTGGTCGATCATTGAAATTTCTACAATACAACGCCTCCATCCACACTGAGTACAGTGCCCGTTATGAAACCTGCTTCATCTGATGCCAGCCACGCATAGGCATGTGCAATATCTTCAGGAGTTCCAAGGCGTTTCAGCGGAGACTTGTCTTTCATCATATCCAGCACATTTTCGGGCATTTTTTGTACCATAGGCGTCAGGATGAATCCTGGTGCCACCGCATTCACCCGAATGCCATTTTTCCCCAGTTCTTTTGCCCAGGTTTTTGTCATGCCGATGACACCCCACTTGGTGGCAGCGTAATTGGTTTGCCCGAAATTACCATAAACACCCACCACAGAGGAAGCATTGAGAATCACTCCGCCGCCCTGCTCAATCATTTGCGGAATAACCATTTGAGCGCAGTTGAACACACCCTTCAGATTAATGTCGATTACTTTATCAAAATCTGCCTCTGCCATTTTTTTCAACTGGGCATCTGCTGTAATCCCAGCGTTGTTTACCAGCACATCAATCCGACCCCATTGCCCCATCACATCATCCACCATTTGCTGAATGGTCTGGCGATCTGTCACATCGACTTCATACGCCAGTTTATCAGCTCCCATCTTTGTCAGTTCATCCAACGTTTCCTGCAGCATTTCCAGATTCAAATCGCACACGACGACCCGGGCACCTTCCCGCGCATATTGATAGGCGGTTGCCTGTCCAATTCCTCTGGCTGCACCGGTGATGATGCCGACTTTACCCTTTAGTTTCATGTTCATTTCCTCCTTTGGAATATTCCCTTCGGATGTTTGTTAATGATTTCTGAACAGCTCTCTGATCCAAATGAATGCTGCTGTTTAAACAAGGCCAATGCTTGCCAGAATAATGGCCACAATAACTGCCAGAATGGGAATGGCTGTTCCCACCATGAAGATATCTTTATAAGAGTCTTTGTGAGTCATGGCCGTCACAGCCAGCAGCGTCAGCACAGCACCATTGTGGGGGAGTGTGTCCAGCCCACCACTGGAGAGGGAAGCCACTCGATGGAAAGCTTCCGGCGAAATACCCGTGGCAACGGCAATTTCCATGTAACGTTCTCCCAAGGCCGCCAGGGCGATGCCCATACCTCCAGAAGCAGAACCAGTGGCACCGGCAAGAATATTAACCGATACTGCCTGTGAAACAAGAGGATTTCCCGGAATTCCCATCACCAGATCTGTCAGAGTTTCAAATCCGGGCACCGCACGAACAACCGCTCCAAATCCAACAGCTGCACTGGTGTTAATAATGGCTAATACCGAACCGGAAGCACCGGCATTGATGGTTTTGACTTTATCCGTCAATCGATTGTAATTCAGTGCGATGGCCAGCAAAATCCCCGCTGTCAGCGCAATGATAATGTCCACATCCCGGTCGATGATCATGGGAACCACATTGAGAATCAGGATGACTGCCAACAGGGGAAGTGATGATAAAATAGGACTGGGAAGACTTGCCACATCGATATCTGCCAGTTTTTCAGTGGGTTCAGTGAAGCCCTCACCTGCAGCCGACAGCTTCCGTTCTGCATAAGTCATCCACACCATGCCCACTCCCAGCATCACCAGCGCACCTGCCACTCCCATGATGGGCGCTGCCGTTGGTGTGGTGCCATAATACTGCATGGGAATCAGGTTTTGAATCTGCGGTGTTCCCGGAATGGCCGTCATGGTAAAAGTGAAGGAACCAAGGGCGATGGATCCGGGGATCAGCTTGCGGGACAGATTGGCTTCACGAAAGAGAGCCAGTGCCAGGGGATACATGGCAAAGACAACCACAAAGAGGGAAACACCGCCATAAGTCAGTACCGCACAACCCATGACGACTGCAAAGATCGCCCGTTTAGTTCCGATTTTGGCGGTAATCCAGTGGGCCACTGCCCGGGCAGCGCCTGAATCATCCATGATCTTACCGAAGATAGCGCCCAGCATAAAGACCGGAAACCAGGCTTTGGCAAACCCTACAAACCCACCCATGTAGGCTTCCCTGTAAGCTTCAATCAGGTTTAAGCCTCCGGTGAGGGCCACAATTCCGGCGCAGATGGGGGCAATCCAGATGATGGACATTCCCCGATAGGCTAAATACATCAATAATGCCAGGCCAATAATAATTCCAATCATGTTTCTCTCCTCCTTCTTTTAGGTTAGTTATGCGCTGACTACCCTTCACCATTCAGTGAAAAGTTCATCTTTTCGGGTTTGAAAATCCGTTCGTCCATCAACTTGAGATCTTCCGCCACCACCGGTTTGAATTCCATGAGATCCAGAATATCCTTTTGAAGATCAACTCCCGGTGCTATTTCAATCAGGCACAGCCCTTCAGGGCTTAGCTGGAAGACTGCCCGCTCAGTGACATACACCACCGGTTGCGCCACCTCCACTGCATACTCGCCACTGAAAGTGATTTGTTCCACCTGTTTCAGGAATTTGATAAACTTGCCTTCCTGTATGATATTGAGTTTACCATCAACAGCTTCCTGTTTCAGGCCGCCGGCTGTAAAGGTGCCGCAGAAAATAACTTTTTTGGCATTTTGAGTGATATTGATAAAGCCTCCCGGCCCGGTGATTTTGGGTCCAAACTTGCTGACATTGATATTCCCCGCTTCATCACACTGGGCCAGTCCCAAAAACGCCACGTCGAGGCCGCCGCCATCATAAAAGTCAAACTGGTTGGGCTGGTCGATGATGGCCACAGGGTTTGTGGCTGCTCCGAAACTGAGACCGCCTGCGGGAATTCCCCCAATAGGCCCCGGTTCGACAGTCAGCACCATATGATCACCCACACCCTCTTCATTGGCTACCACTGCCACCCCTTCAGGCATGCCAATCCCCAGATTCACCACCGCACTGGGAACCAGTTCCATAAGCGCTCTGCGGGCTATGATTTTCCGCTCATCCAGCGGCAGGGGTTTGACCGAAGAAACCGGCACCTGAATACGTCCGGTATACCCTTCGTTGAACTGCTCTGCAAAGGTTTGCATATGGTTGCGCATATCTTCCACTTCCACGATGGTATCCACATAAATTCCCGGTATTTTAACCATCCAGGGATTAAGAGTTCCCGCCTTGACCACTTTTTCCACCTGGACAATCACCCGCCCGCCTGAGTTTTTGCACGCCTGGGCGATTGAAAGCACCTCCAGTGATCCCGCTTCCTTCTCCATGGTGACGTTGCCGTTTTCGTCGGCATAGGTTCCCCGCAGCAGCGCTACATGGATGGGAAATGTTTTATACATCAGATATTCCCGTCCACCCAACTCAACCACTTCCACCAAATCTTCCGTCGTTACTTCGTTGAGCTTTCCACCTTCAATGCGCGGGTCAACAAACGTCTTCAATCCAACATGGGTAATGGTTCCCGGCTTTCCTGCCGCAATATCCCGAAAGAGATGGGCAATGACACCCTGAGGAAAGGTGTATCCTTCAATTTTGTTTTCCAGGGCCAGCTTCTGAACTTTTGGCGCCAGACCCCAGTGAGCTCCCACAACACGTTTCAAAAGACCCTCGTGACCAAAGTGATTGACACCTCGGTCTTTTCCGTCCCCCTGCCCGGCACAATAGGTCAACGTCAGATTTCGCGGCTCACCCGTTTCAACAAAACGATTTTCAAGGGCAATTTCAAGTTCTTCCGGCACGGCATTGCCCACAAATCCTCCCGTCGCCACTGTGCAGTCCGACGGTATCAGCTTTACTGCTTCAGCTGCGCTCAGAAATTTTGGTGCCATCATGATCCCTCCTCCATATTGATACGGGATAAAATTGCAATCTTTGTGCCAATCCGGCAAAATGCCGTAAAATAATCCTACTCGCAAGACTCATTGCGCTTCCCTTTATTTACAACGTCCGTTTTAAGAACGTGTTGAGATCATTTCATCAGCCTCAAAAAAAGAAACAGCCCCCGGTATATCGGCAGACCATTTCTTTTGATAATATTTTGACTTTTCTTTTATGTTGCATTGTTTTGACAAATAAGCACTTTTTTGTTCGTTTTTTGTACATTTGCAATGATCGAAAATGGCTCCAAGCGTCTTCCAACGAAGGTTCACTCCTTGCAGATCAAGGAAAACGATTCCTTCTAATGGTGTGGCACTTCGATTGTCCATCATTTGGACACTGAACATTATTTGGACACTTCGATGCCATATTTCTCCATTTTCTCATAAAGACTTGTTCGACTGATTCCCAAAAGACGGGCTGTTTGATATTTATTTCCCATTGTTTCATTAAGGCAGCGCGAAATCGTTTTTCGCTCAACCGCTTCCACCGCCTCTTTCAGCAATGTTTCTGCATAAACGGCTTCTGTTTCCTGTTCTGCCACCAGATAGGTGGGCAACTGTTTCAGAGTAATCCCCGCTTCTTTGTCCACCAGGTTAAAAGCCCTCTCAATGACGTTTTCAAGCTCACGAATATTCCCAGGCCACTGGTATTCAACAAGGCAGCGCATGGCTGCCGGGGAAATTTCTGTCACAAAACGGTCCATTTCCTTGGCCGTCTTACGAATCAGGTAATCTGCCAGCATGGGAATGTCTTCTTTGCGCTCGTGCAGGGAAGGAATACGGATGTTGATCACATTAAGCCGATAATACAAATCTTCACGAAAAGTCTTTTCTTTGACCATTTCTTCCAGATTACGGTTGGTTGCGGCAATAATACGGATGTCAACTTTTTGGCTTTTCACCCCGCCGACCCGCTCAATTTCTTTTTCCTGCAACACCTTTAGTAACTTTGCCTGCATGTTCAGGGGAAGATCACCAATTTCATCAAGAAAAATGCTGCTTTTATGGGCCAGTTCAAACTTGCCGGGTTTTCCACTTTTTTTTGCACCGGTGAAAGCACCGCCTTCATAACCAAAAAGCTCTGATTCCAGCAGTTCAGAAGGGATAGCCGCACAATTGACTTTGATCAGAGGATACTCTGACCGGGGGCTGGCGTTGTGAATGGCGCTGGCAAAAAGACCCTTGCCCGTACCGCTTTCTCCCAGCAGGAGCACATTGGATTTCGTGCTGGCCACTCGTTTCGCCAGGTTCATCGCCCGTTGCAGTGCCTGACTGGTGCCTATGATATTATCGAAGGTGTTATCGGTACCCAATGCTTTTTTCAGTTCCTTTTTGTAAAAATCAAGTTCTTTTTCCATGTGGCCAACCCGCTTTACGTAGGCATCCAGTTCCACTACGTCTTTAAAAATGACAGTCCCCACAGCTCCGATGAGTTGCCCTTTCTGATAGATGGGAATGCGGTCGGCGATCATTTTGTTGCCTTTGATTTGCTGAATATCGCCAATTTCCCTGCGCCCATTCTGAGCAACGATGTGCATTCTGGTGTTTTCAATGATTTCTGTGACGTGCTTTCCCACCGCCTCCTGCTGCTCCACACCCAGAAAATGGCAATACCGGCTATTGATCATTCGAATAATGCCCTGCCTGTCAACGACCACGATCCAGTTATAAATAATGTCGAAAATACTGTTATACATCTCCAGCAGCTGTTCCCGGTCTTCCAGCATCATGGAAGACTGCTCCGCCTGTTCGCCCATTGCGCTCACCTCTCTTTTTTCGATTATATCACATGATCATCATCACTTAGCCGGGGCATTTCTTTCCATGGTTAACAAGAAAAACGGCCAACAGGAACCATAAAAAAATCCCTGCTGATAGGCTAATGGATTTTCCATTAACCCACGGGCAGGGAGGGACTTCAGTCATTGCTTGTTTTTCTATGCTATTTCACCAGTTGCTGACTTTCAGCCGCTTTACCGTTTGACCACCAGAGAGGTTCCCATCCCACCGCCAATACAAAGGGTTGCCAGACCATAGGTCGCATCCTGCTTTTCCATTTCATGCAGCAATGTGATCAAAATGCGGGCACCGCTGGCTCCCACCGGGTGCCCCAGCGCTATGGCGCCACCATTCACATTCACCTTGTCAGGGTTCCATCCCAGTTCTTTTCCAACAGAAAGCGCCTGGGCTGCAAAGGCTTCATTGGCTTCAATCAGATCCATGTCATCAATGGTCAGTCCCGCCTTTTTCAGCGCTTTCTCAGTGGCAGTGACAGGCCCAATTCCCATAATCGCCGGGTCAACACCTGCACTTCCGTAAGACACAATGGTGGCCAGAGGCTTGAGCCCCAACTCGTCAGCCTTTTCTTTGGACATGATCACGACGGCAGCAGCACCATCGTTGATACCTGAAGCGTTTCCGGCAGTAACAGTGCCCTCTTTTTTAAAGGCAGGTCGCAGTTTGGCCAGTTTTTCGGCGGTCATGCCGGCTTTCGGGAACTCATCCTGATCGAAAATCAGGGGATCGCCCTTGCGCTGCGGAATTTCTACAGGAACAATTTCATCTTTGAACTTACCGGCTGCCATGGCTGCCTCAGCTTTATTCTGGCTGGAAACTGCAAATGCATCCTGCTCTTCTCTGGAAAGGTTGAATTTATCCGCCAGATTTTCGGCAGTTACTCCCATATGATACTGATTGAAAGCATCTGTCAGGGCATCCGTGATCATGGTGTCCACCAGGCTGTCATTGCCCATGCGTGCCCCCCAGCGAGCTTTGGGAAGAATATAAGCGGCTTGGCTCATGCTTTCGGTACCACCTGCCACGACCACGTCATTATCTCCCGTGAGAATCGTTTGCACGCCCAGGGAAACGGCGCGCAGCCCTGACCCACAAAGCATGTTGAGTGTGGTCGCCGGCACTTCCACCGGGATGCCTGCATTCACTGATGCCTGTCGGGCAATGCCCTGGCCGGCTCCTGCCTGAAGAATGCAGCCCATGTAAACATCATCCACCTGCTCCGGGGCTACGCCGCCCCTTTTCAACGCTTCCCGTATCACAATTTCTCCCAGTTTTGCTGCCGAAACATCTTTCAGTGCACCGCCAAAATTTCCAATGGCAGTTCTGACACCGCTGACAATGACGACTTCTTTCATGATGAATTGCCTCCTTTAGTGAGTTCGGTTACTAGCGGACAGGTACGTTACTATATGATGCAAGGATTATACCAATTTTGTGTTATGCCTATCCTTCCAGCATTTCAGGCGGAATTTCTTTTTCCCGATCTTGACTGTTGAGATCGTAAATAATCTTCAAACCGTCCAGTGTGATGGTTTTATCCACAATGTCTATGACCTCTGTTTCACTTGCAATCAGTGTTGACAAGCCACCAGTGGCAATGACCTTCACCTTTTCTGGCGCGTCTGGAGACAGTTCACTTTTCATTTTGCTCACGATGTGTTCCACCAGACCTACATAACCGTAAATGATCCCAGACTGCATGCTGTTGACTGTATTTTTGCAAATGACCTGCCCCGGCTTTACCAGGTCAATGCGCGGCAGCTTTGCAGCTTTCTGAAAGAGGGCATCACTGGAGATTTTGATGCCCGGCGCAATGGTACCACCCAGGTAATTGCCTTTTTCTGCAATGGCACAAAAGGTGGTGGCTGTTCCAAAATCAACCACAATCAACGGACCGGCATATTTTTGAAAAGCAGCTACGGCATTGACAATTCGGTCAGCGCCCACCTGCTTGGGGTTATCGTATTGAATATCCATTCCAGTTTTAATGCCAGGCTCCACCAACAGCGGCATCAACCTGAAAAGTTTTCGGATGGCATGTTCCAGAGAGTACATCAGATCAGGCACAACCGACGACACAATCACATCGTCAATCATCAACGGTTTAATATCCTGATACTGAAGCATTTGGCTGATGAGGATCACATATTCATCAGACGATTTGTCTTTATCCGTCGACATTCGCCAAGAGAATGTCAAATCGTCTCCCTCAAAGGTACCCATGACAATATTGGTGTTTCCAACGTCAAAAACCAGCAGCATGCTTTCACCTTCCTTGTTAGGTTTTCTGTCTCAAGACCTCAGGCAGGAATCAGTCATGCCGTACCCAGGGGATGAGCTAATCTATATTTTATCAATTTTGTAGTCACATGGCAAATTGAAGCAAACGGTACAGAAATGCTTCATCACAGCTTCCGGCGAACCGACACCTCTCCGCCGGCCAGCAGTTCACTTCGGCCATCTTCATAAACAACTTCCAGACGACCATCCTCATGAATATTCACCGCTCTTGCCGCCACCCGCTGGTCTCCGCGAATCACATCGATGGGCTGATTCAGCAGCATGGAATGTTCTCGAATAACCCGAAGCACCGCGCCGTAAGACTGATGCAGGACGTAATCATCGTAACATTTTTCGAAGATTTTCAGAAAAAGTGTCAGTAGAGCAACACGGGAGACTGGCTGCTCCATCATGATTCTCAAAGAGGTGGCCACCTCGGCAATTTCGCCGCTGAAAACTTGCTGGTTCACATTCACACCAATCCCCACCAGCAAGCGTTCAATTCGGGTTAACTCTCCCGATACTTCTGTCAAAATACCACAAATCTTTTGGTTATCCACCAGCAAATCGTTGGGCCATTTGATTTTCACCGGCAGTCCTGTCACCTCGACGACCGCCTGATGCATGGCAGCGGCTGCCAGTTGTGTCATTTTCCCCGCATCGTGCATGGGGAGACCGGGCTCCAACACCAGTGTCATCCAGATTCCTTCTCCTTTGGAGGATTCCCAGCTGCGCCCCAGCCGTCCCCTGCCGCCGGTCTGTTCTTCAGCCAGTACCATCGCCCCATGCCGAAGTTCATGTTGATGTTTTTTAGCCCATATGTTGGTGGAATCCACTGATTCCAAATGCACCAGTTGATGTGCCAGCCACCGGGTTTTCAGCACTGATTTGATTTCTCCCGGCAAAAGACTCTCTTCCTGAGGAAGAAGGCGGTAACCTTTTCGATGGCCTGTTTCAATCTGATATCCGGCAGCCTGAAGGGCCTTGATGTGTTTCCAGACTGCAGTACGGCTGACACCCAGTTCATCACTAATTTCCTGACCTGAAAGGAAACTGCCCGCATGACGAAACAGCAGTTTTAAAATGGTTTCTTTCATTGTTGTCACTCCTGTAACCGAAGAAGAATCCCGCCTGTGGCGGTATCTCTTTGGATAGTGAAAAGCCCCGCGGTGACGCGGGGCTTTCATTGGATGCAGATTAGTTAAAGAGAGAGAGTAGCACACCAGCCGCTACCGCCGAGCCGATCACGCCTGCCACATTGGGACCCATGGCATGCATCAGCAGGAAGTTGCTGGGATTTTCTTTCTGCCCCACCACCTGTGACACTCGGGCGGCCATGGGAACGGCTGAAACGCCTGCCGATCCAATAAGGGGATTGATGGCGTCTCCGCCCATCATCTTGTTCATCACTTTCGCCAGTAAGACACCAGCAGCGGTGCCCATGGCAAAAGCCACCACACCCAGTACGATAATTTGCAGTGTCTGCACCTTCAAAAACTGTTCTGCCTGTGCTGTTGCGCCAACACTGACACCCAAGAAGATGGTGACAATATTGATCAGCTCGTTCTGTGCCGTTTTGGAAAGACGCTCAGTCACAGTGGATTCCTTCAACAGGTTGCCAAACATGAGCAGCCCCACCAGCGGCGTGGCCGAAGGCAGTAATAATGATACTGCAATGGTGACCATAATGGGAAATAGAATTTTCTCAGTTTTGGATACAGTGCGAAGTTGCTGCATTTTAATGCGGCGTTCCCGTTTGGTGGTCAGGGCTTTCATAATGGGCGGCTGTATAATGGGAACCAGAGCCATATAAGAGTAGGCTGCCACTGCAATGGGCCCCAGTAGATGACTGGCCATCAGGGCTGTTACAAGAATCGCCGTTGGTCCGTCGGCGCCACCAATGATACCAATGGCAGAAGCTTCCTGGGCTGTGAAACCCAGCAGAACTGCTCCGGTAAAGGTGAAGAAAATGCCGAATTGAGCGGCAGCTCCCAGAAACAGGCTGCGGGGGTTGGCAATGAGCGGACCGAAGTCTGTCATGGCACCGACACCCATGAAAATCAGCGGCGGGAAAATTCCCAGTTTATTACCGGTATACAGGTACTGAATCAGACCACCGGGAGTGCGAGTGTAATATTCCACCGGAATGCCTTCCCGAAGCATCTCTGCAGTTGGATGGTGAAACAGTTCTGCTGCTTGCCCCGCTGCTTCCGGGCTGATGGCGCGGAGCACAGTATCTCCAATTTCCATCACCCCTGACAAGGGCAGGTTTGTCAGCAGCATGCCGAATGCAATGGGTACCAACAGGAGGGGTTCAAAACCCTTGCCAATGGCCAGATAAAGCAAAATGCAGGCCACTGTCAGCATCACCAGATGCTGCCAGGTAATATTGGCAAATCCTGTTGTTCCCCAGAATTTGATCAATACGGTTAACATGTGGGCATCTCCTTTCGTAATGGTGCACTGTCAAAAATGGTTATTTCAGGGAAACCAGAAGGTCTCCGCCATTGACAGCTGCACCTTCTGCTACGTGGAGGGATGCCACCACTCCGTCGCAAGGTGCGGGAATTTCATTTTCCATCTTCATGGCTTCCAGAATGATCAGGGTTTCGCCCTCTTTCACCTGTTGGCCTTCTTTGACGATGATTTTCCATACGTTACCCGGCATGGGTGCTTCCACCGTGGTGCCGCCGGCAGGCGCTGCTGCCGCAGGAGCCGGAGCAGCTGCCGCAGGTTTGGGAGCGGCCGGAGCCGCTGCAGGAGCAGGAGCTGCTGCCTGCGGACGGGGAGCGGCAGGAGCAGCAGGAACGCCGTCCTTTATTTCTTCTACATCCACTTCATAATTCACACCATTAACGGTAATACTGAACTTTTTCATGTTTCCAGTTCCTCCTTAATTGAGATCAATGAATGACCCTGTTGGTCAGGGATTAGTGAAGCTGTCGGTTAATCTGCTGCATACGGCCCAACCGGTTCCAGGCAGGTGCCTGATCAGGCACTCTGACAATGTTTCGGACAATGATGTTATGGGTGGATGTATGAAGGCTTGCTGCCACTGCAGCAGCAATCACCGCCACCAATTCACCGTCATCCTGTGTTTTTTCCTCGGCCACTGGTTCCGGGGTGGGTGCCGGTGCTGCCTTGGCAGCTGAAGCGGCTGTTTTCTGTTCCTTGCGTTTGGCAGAACTGCTTTCTGCCTTGTGAACAAAGGTATCCAGAATTTTAATGATGATGAAGAGCATTCCCAGGGCCACAAAAACAATGGCAACACCCAGCAGGGTTACCTGTAAGCTGGCCAGGAATTTCTCCCCCATCGTCATGGTTTCTATGGAAACCTTCATTTCTTCCAGCAATGTCATGATTAATTCACCTCTCCTTCCTCCAAAGTGACTTTTTCCCTATACCGGAAGATTGCCATGTTTCTTCGGAGGTCTTGTTTCCCGCTTGCTTGCCAGCATATTGAGTGCATCTACCAGCCTTGGGCGGGTTGCTGAAGGTTCAATGACATCATCCACAAAACCGCGTTCTGCGGCCTTGTAAGGAGTCGCAAATTCTCGCTTGTAATTGTCAATCAGCTCAACCCTGGTTTCCTGAGGGCTGTCAGAGTCGGAAATTTCCTTTCGGAAAATAATGTTGGCCGCCCCTTCAGGCCCCATGACAGCAATTTCTGCTGAAGGCCATGCCAATACAATGTCTGCTCCCAGTTCTTTATTACACATACCGATATACGCACCGCCATAGGCCTTGCGGATAATCAGGGTGATTTTTGGCACAGTGGCTTCACTGTAGGCATAAAGCATTTTGGCCCCATGCCTGATGATACCGCCATATTCCTGACTGGTTCCCGGCAGGAATCCGGGCACATCCACCAGGTTAAGCACCGGGATGTTAAAGCAGTCGCAGGTACGAATGAAGCGCCCTGCCTTATCGGAGGCATTAATGTCAAGGCAGCCTGCCAGTACTTTTGGCTGGTTGGCAATGACGCCGACAGATTGGCCGTTAATCCGAATAAATCCGGTGATCATATTCGGGGCATAGTATGGCTGTACTTCGAGAAAATCGGCATCATCAGCGATGGCTGTGATGATATTTTTCATATCGTAGGGTTTGTTGGGATTCTCTGGTACAATTTCATCCAGTTCAGGAATGATCCGATTAATGTCGTTGGCCGTTTCATAAACCGGTGCATTTTCCTGGTTATTGGATGGTAAAAAACCGATGAGACGCCGGATTTCCATGAGGCAGGCTTCGTCATTGGCAGCCATAAAGTGTGCCACCCCGCTGGTACGGTTGTGTGTCATGGCACCGCCCAAAGCTTCTGCCGACACTTCTTCTCCTGTAACAGTCTTGATGACCTGTGGTCCGGTGATGAACATCTGGCTGGTTTTATCCACCATGAAGACAAAATCTGTCAAGGCTGGCGAATAAACCGCGCCACCGGCGCAGGGGCCCATGATGGCAGTAATTTGAGGAATGACTCCTGAAGAAATGGTGTTGCGGTAAAAGATGTGTCCATAGCCTGAAAGGGCATCCACACCCTCTTGAATACGGGCACCGCCTGAGTCATTGAGACCCACAATGGGAGCTCCCATTTTGAGGGCCATGTCCTGCACCTTGCAAATTTTCTTGGCATGCATTTCTCCCAGTGATCCACCAACCACAGTGAAATCCTGGGCATAGGCATACACCAGCCGTCCGTCAACCTGACCATAGCCGGTGACAACACCTTCTCCTGGCGACTCCACCTTGTCCATGCCAAAATTAACGCATCTGTGTTTTACAAAAGCGTCCAGTTCAACAAAAGAACCTTCGTCAAACAACAGATTGATGCGTTCGCGGGCTGTCAGCTTTCCTTTTTCATGCTGACCAGCGATGCGCTTTTCGCCGCCGCCCGCCTGGATTTTTTCTTTGCGTTCGCGTAGTTCTTCAAGCTTTTTTACGCTCATCCTCGTATACCCTCCTACCTTTTTTCATTGCTGTCTGTCAGTACAGATAAATCTAATCTTCGCGTTCACTCAGTTCAACCAGCACGCCACCGGTGCTTTTGGGATGGCAGAAAGCAATTTTGGCGCCGCCTGCTCCGTACCGGGGTGATTCATCAATCATCCGAATGCCTTTCTCTTTCATGTTTGCGATGGCCTCTTCAATGTTGTCCACCCGGAATGCGATATGCTGGATGCCTTCCCCCTTCTTATCAATGTATTTGGCAATGGGCCCTTCAGGATCGGTGGACTCCAGCAGTTCCACTTCGGAATCACCGACGGGAAGGAAAGCAACCCGTACCTTCTGATCTGCCACTTCTTCCTTACCGGTGCAGGTCATGCCCAGCACCTCTTCATAAAACTTCAGTGTTTCGTCCAAATTACTGACAGCAATACCAATATGATCAACTTTCAGTGTTTTCATAGGCTTCCTCCTTGATCGATTGCTTCATCATTTCCTGCAGTACCAAACGGCTAATGGTGTAAGGGTCCTGTTCCCTTCGCGCCACTTTTTCAGCCAGACCCCTCAACCAGTTTCGGTTGTCACTGTTGCGCATCAGCTGTTTCACCAGTGCCGTCTGCGCCAGATCCATGATTTCCAGCTCACTGTTGCGAATCCGGGTTTCTGCCAGTTTTTCTGTGGATTCCAGATACTCCCAGTGTTTTTCCAGATTGTCCACGGCTTCTTCAATACCTTCGTTCTTTACTGCCACGGCTTTTGTTACCGGGGGGCGCCACTCCTGATGATTGAAATCCAGCATCATTTCGATTTCCATTTTCGTTCGGTCGGCACCGTCCCGGTCAGCCTTGTTAATCACAAAAACATCACCAATCTCCATAATGCCGGCCTTGATGGCCTGAATGTCGTCTCCCAGGCCGGGCACCATTACCATCAGTACCGAATCGGCCACTTTAACGATATCCACCTCAGACTGTCCCACACCCACGGTTTCAATCAGCACATAATCCATTCCCAAAAGATCCAGAATTTTGACGGCCCCCAGCGTTGCCTTGGAGAGCCCTCCCAGGTGACCCCGGGTTCCCATGCTGCGAATAAAAACACCCGGATCCAGGTTCAGGTCAGACATGCGAATTCTGTCTCCCAAAATAGAGCCGCCCGTGAAGGGGCTGGTGGGATCCACCGCAATGACCCCCACGGTGGCACCTCTGCTTCGCAGCTGCTTCACCACTTTATCCACCAATGTGCTTTTACCTGCCCCTGGCGGGCCGGTAATGCCGATAACTCTTGCCTTCCCGGTATGCTGATAGAGGGAGGCCAGAATGGCAACAGCTTTGGGATCATCATTTTCAATGAGCGAGATCATGCGTGCAGCTGCTTTTTTGTCACCCTGCAGTAATCGTTCACCCAGTTCCATGCCTTCATCTCCTAAAAACTCAGTTGCCTTTCCTATTGCTTGCGTTTCAGGTTTTCGCGAATAAAGTCAATGGTGACTGTCGTGGGAGTTCCCGGTGTAAAGACTTCTGCAATCCCTTTTGCTTTCAGTTCGGGAATGTCTTCTTCCGGGATCACGCCGCCGCCAAGTACCAATATTTCATCATAGACTTCTTCTTTTTTCAGTAAGTCCACCACTTTTGGAAGCAAGTGCCCATGGGCTCCGGAAAGAATGCTGAGAGCCACCACATCCACATCTTCCTGGATGGCTGCCTGTACAATTTGCTCAGGCGTCAGACGCAGGCCCGTATAAATGACTTCCATACCTGCATCCCGCAGAGCACGGGCAATGACTTTTGCGCCTCTGTCGTGGCCGTCAAGGCCGGGTTTTGCCACCAGTACACGAATCGGTCTATCCATTCAACTTCCTCCTCATCCTATGGCTATTGATTACAAAACCACACTTTGCTGGTATTCGCCAAAAACTTCCCGAAGGGTACCGCAGATTTCGCCCAATGTGGCGTATGCCTTTACCGCATCAAGAATGAAGGGCATCAGATTCGCTTCTGTCACAGCGGCTTCCTTTAAAGCTGCCAGGCGATCTGACACCTGCTGGTTATCGCGTTCAGCACGCAATTGATCCAGCTTGGCCTTTTGCATTTCACCCACAGAGGGGTCCACTCTCAACAAGCCTTTGGGTGCCGATTCTTTGACCTGGAATTTATTGAGACCGACAACGATGCGTTCATTTTTTTCAATTTGTTTCTGGTATTCGTAGGCACTGTCCATGATTTCCTTTTGAATATAACCTTTTTCGATGGCCGCAGGTGCACCGCCCATTTCAGTGATCCGGTTAATATAGGCCATGGCTCCTGCTTCAATCCGATTGGTCAGGTCTTCCACATAGTAGGACCCTGCCAGAGGATCAGCGGTTTCGGCCACACCACTCTCATGGGCCACAATTTGCTGGGTACGCAGTGCAATGCGAACAGAATCCTCTGTGGGCAATGCCAGGGCTTCATCCTTGGAATTGGTATGCAGCGACTGGGTGCCTCCCAGTACAGCGGCCAGGGTTTGAATGGCCACGCGCACAATATTGTTATCCGGCTGTTGCGCTGTCAGCGTTGAGCCGCCTGTTTGTGTATGGAACTTCAACATCATTGATTTTTCACTCTTGGCACCATATTTTTCCTTCATCAGCTTCGCCCAAATCCTTCTGGCCGCCCTGAATTTGGCGACTTCTTCCAGCAAGTCGTTATGGGCGTTGAAGAAGAAGCTGAGGCGGGGCGCAAAGCTGTCCACTTCCAGTCCTGCTTCAATGGCAGCTTCCACATAGGCCATCCCATCGGCCAGCGTGAAGGCAACTTCCTGAACAGCCGAAGAGCCGGCTTCTCGAATGTGGTAGCCGGAAATGCTGATGGTATTCCATTGGGGCACTTCTTTGGAACAGTACTCGAAAATGTTGGTGATGAGTCTCATGGAAGGTTCCACAGGGAAAATGTAGGTGCCCCGGGCAATGTATTCTTTTAGAATGTCATTTTGAATGGTGCCCCGAAGCTGCCCCGGAGAAACACCCTGCTTTTCAGCAACGGCAATGTACATGGCCAGCAGCACAGATGCAGGGGCGTTGATGGTCATGGAGGTGCTTACCTGATCGAGGGGAATGCCGTCAAAAAGAATTTCCATGTCTTTCAGGGAGTCAATGGCCACACCGACTTTTCCCACTTCTCCTTCAGAAAGGGCATGGTCAGAGTCATATCCAATCTGGGTGGGAAGATCAAAGGCAACTGAAAGACCTGTTTGCCCCTGTTCCAGCAAATACTTATAGCGTTTGTTAGATTCTTCTGCGGTGGCAAACCCGGCATACTGACGCATGGTCCAGAACCGCCCGCGATACATGGTCGGCTGAACACCCCTTGTAAAAGGATATTCTCCCGGCAAACCCAACTGTTCGCTTTCATCAAAACCTTCAAGATCAAGGGATGTGTAGAGGCGTTCCACCGGCTCACTGGAACCCGTCACAAATTTTTCTTTGCGTTCCGGGAATCGTTCCAGGCTTTTTGCGGTTTTTTCGTCCCATTGCTGTTTTCTCGTGCGCAGTGCATCCAGCTTTTCTTTTTCGGCCATCTTGTTTCCTCCCTCAAATCATTTTGTCCCATCATTGACCAGCACCAATTCTTGCACCCGGTTGTCTATTCCTTGTTCAGAAGCTGGTTGAATATCCAGTCTTATTCTACATTTTTTTCACAGGGGGCGCAACCTATTCTATTGATTTCCGTGAAAATCTTTGTTTTTTAGGAACTTATTGGAATAAAACCAAAAAATATAGAAGGAAAGATACGAATTGTTCAAAGCGAAAAACTTCTGTCTTTTTTGCATATTTATGAAAGTTTTGATGCGAATCTTTCATGCGCCAGACTAAAGAATAAAACACGAGAAGCCCTATCTGAAAATAGGGCTCTCGCGTTTTATGACTCACAATCTTTAATTTTCCTGGCTCCGGGCTGGTTGGTAACCATCCTTAAGTGGCTCTCCTTTTGTGGCACCTGTTTTCTGTTCAAGCTCTTTCTCCAGGGGCTGTGCCGTCTTTTCGACTGATTCAGCCTCTTCCGTTTCAGGGATCAGATGTTCCAGAGGCGCTTCCAGTTGTACTGAGGCAATTTTTTGACGTACTTCATCAATGTCATCCTCTTCTTCAATGGTGATATTCCCCTTGAAGATACGGATATATTCGTCCGCGTTGAGGGTTTCCAGCTTCAGTAGTGCATTGGCAATGGAGTGGAGCAGTGCCATGTTTTCTGTCAGCAGTTTTTCTGCCTGGTGATAGCCTTCATCCACCAATCGCCGAATTTCTTCATCGATCACTTTTGCCACATCTTCTGAGTAATTTCTTTTGGATGTGAAGTCGCGGCCCAGAAAAACCTCATCTTCATCACTGCCAAAGGTCATGGAACCAAGTTTTTCGCTCATGCCGTATTTGGTGACCATGGCCCGGGCAACTGCCGAGACTCGCTGAAGATCATTCTGTGCACCGGTGCTGATATCTGACAACACCAGTTTTTCAGCCACCCGACCTCCCAGGAGATGTACAATATGCTCCTGCATTTCGGTTTTTGTGGCGTAATATTTATCTTCCTTGGGCAGGATCATGGTAAACCCTCCGGCACGTCCCCGGGGAATAATACTCACCTGGTGAACCGGATCTGTGTTGGGCAGCATGGAAGCCACCAGTGCATGTCCCGCTTCATGGAAAGCCGTAATTCTGCGCTCTTTTTCACTGATGATTCGGCTGCGTTTTTCCATGCCGGCAATCACTTTCGTAATCGCTTCTTCAATGGTATCCATCATGATTTTCTTTTGATTTTTACGGGCAGTGAGCAGTGCTGCTTCGTTCATCAGATTCTCAATATCCGCAGGGGAAAACCCGGGTGTACGGCGGGCAAGCACTTGCAGGTCCACGTCTTCTGCCAGGGGTTTGCCCCGGGCATGTACCTTCATAATTGCTTCTCGTCCCCGTAAATCGGGCAGCCCCACCATTACCTGGCGGTCAAACCGGCCTGGTCTCAGAAGCGCCGGGTCAAGGATATCGGCCCGGTTGGTGGCTGCCACCACAATGACTCCTTCATTAATGCCAAACCCGTCCATTTCAACCAGCAGCTGGTTCAGGGTCTGTTCCCGCTCATCATGACCGCCGCCAAGTCCGGCACCACGCTTGCGGCCGACTGCATCTATTTCATCAATGAAAATGATGCAGGGAGCTGTTTTTTTCGCCTGGTCAAAAAGATCCCGCACACGCGAAGCTCCCACCCCGACAAACATCTCCACAAAGTCGGAACCACTGATGCTGTAAAAGGGGACGCCTGCCTCACCGGCGACGGCTTTGGTCAGGTAGGTCTTACCGGTTCCCGGAGGGCCCACCATGAGAATTCCTTTGGGAATACGGGCGCCCAGTTCAATGAACTTGCGCGGGTTTTTCAGGAATTCCACCAGTTCCTGCAGTTCTTCCTTTTCTTCATCCAATCCGGCCACATCGTTGAATGTAATCCGGCTTTTTTCATCGTCCTTATGAAGCTTTGCCTTGCTCTTTCCAAAGGACATCACCCGGTTTCCACCGCCCTGAGACTGCTGCATGAAAACAAACCACAGCACGACAAAAATCAGGATCATGAACACCGATGGCAACAGCTGAATAAACCAGGGAGTTGTCGGTGGCGGAGCACCCTTCACCTGCAACTGCTGTTCTTCCATTAACGGCATCAAAATGGCTGTTAATTCTTCTTCGCTGAACACAACGGGCACAAATGATTCGAAGGGAACCTCCTCACCATTTTTGATCAGGGTACCTTCAACCGCCCGGTCAATGTTGGTAATCTCTTTTATCGTACCGCCCTGCAGCTCTGCATAGAACTCCGAGAAGGGAATTTCGATGGTTTGCTGTGGTGGCTGCACAAACTGCTGTACCAGTATCAACAACACGATGAAAATAATGATATAGAAACTGGCACCGCGGAACATTTTCCTCAAGCCGTGTCCTCCTTCCGATAAAATTCATCTTAACATCATCTCATTGTAACACAGAATAAGTCGTGAAACAACCTGAAATCTTAGCCATTGACAGGTGCAAACAACCATTTTTCGGCGGAAGTTCATCCCTCCGGTCGATATTCCAGCACCAGCGCCTGCTTGGTTTCAGGGCGAAGCGCAGCCACTTCGCTGATTCCCCAGGCAGTCACCCACAGAATGGTTTCTCCATGGCACAGTAACAGGCAGTTTTCACGGTCTTTCCCCTTGATTTTCGCATCCACGAAGGTCTTTTTAATGGTTTTGGATCCCTTCATTCCCAGTGGTTTCCAGCGATCTCCCGGTCGCCGGGAGCGCATCATCAGATCCTGGTTCAAGTCATCTGCGGCAATCACCTGACAGTAAGGATCATGTTGTTTCACCCGTGCTGAACCGGCAGTCACTTCCCGGGAAAAAACACTGCCCCACCCCCGGGGAAGCCAGGTAACCCCGTTTCGCCTCAGTAAAACAGGCGGCATGGGTGTCGTTGTTGTTTCAGGCTGCTCTGCCTTCGGCATGATGATTGTTTTCTTCCAGGTGATTTTAACATAAACATCACCCGGCCAGTGAAGCCATTTCTCCTGAACCGGATTTCGAATCATCTCCACAGCCTGTTTTACCTGGCGATAGGTAAGGGTATGCGTGGTGGTGGTCATCTGTTGCCAGGTCTTGCGAAGTACCCGGGACAACAGGGCATCAGGCAACCTGGTCAAAGCTTCATTCTCGTATTGACAGCCGCTTTCTTCCTGATATGCCTGTGTATTCATGGCTTCTTCCGCCAGCTGGTTCAAGGCAGCTTCATCTTCGCGAAGCAGAGTGGCTGTTCGTCCCAGATTGCTGACAATTTCAGGATTAAAGGCAGCAAGATGGGGCAGCAGTTCCAACCGAATCTTGTTGCGGGTTGCCTCGGGCATTTCGTTGGTTTCATCCTGGCAGAAATCCAGCTGGTGATGGGTGCAGTAGGCCATTACCTCATCGCGACTGACGTCCAGCAGCGGCCTGATTACTTTACCATTACAGGGCGCCATGCCTCCCAATCCCTTGAGCCCGCTTCCCCTCAGCAAGTTCATCAACAGGGTTTCTGCCTGATCATTCTGATGATGTGCCACTGCAATCCAGTCAGCTTCAATGCGCTCTGCCACGTCATTGAGAAATGCATAGCGGCACAGGCGGGCAGCCGTTTCCACCGACAACCGTTTTTCCTGGGCCACGGTACCAACGTCTTCACTTTTCACCACGCAATGAATGCCCATCTGACGGGCAAAACGCATGGCGAAGGCAGCGTCACGATTGGCTGCCATTCCCCTTAAGTTGTGGTTCAAGTGAGCCGCATACAGGGTAAGCGGCCATTTTTTTCCCAGCATGACCAGGGCATGAAGCAGACAGACTGAATCCGGCCCACCGGAGAGCCCCACCAAAATACGGTCTCCCGGTTGAAAAAGGGCTGATTGAAGTATTTTGTTTTCAATGGTGGACGTCACCACCTACACCCCCAATGTCACCTGCATTTACTGAAGTGGATTAATCATGGTTTTTGATTGATGATTCAGCTTTGATGGTCCTGCTTTATTGTAACACAAAAAACCCGCTGCCGGTCTGATGACCGGAAACGGGCGGAAAATACAAAGGATCAACTGGCGTTACACCAGCTTTCGTTCCACCATTTCGTGTACTACAAAAGCCGCCACATCTTCAGCGTAACTGCCGGATCCAAAACCGGCATCATATCCCAGTTCCTTAGCCAGTTCATGGGATAGGCGGGGGCCACCACACACCACCACCAGCTTGTCACGAAGGTTTTCAGCCTCTAAAAGTTCGATAAGGTGGGTCAGGTTTTTAATATGGACATCTTTCTGAGTAACCACCTGAGACACCAACAATGCATCCGCCTTCAATTCAATGGCTTTGGCGATCAGTTCCTCGTTTTCAACCTGACTTCCCAAATTATAGGCCTGGACGCCTTTATACCGCTCCAAACCATAGTGTCCATGGAAGCCTTTCATGTTCATAATGGCATCAATGCCCACCGTATGGGCATCGCTTCCGGTACAGGCTCCCAAAATCACCACATCCCGGCGCACCTGATGTTCAATGAACTCTTCCACTTCTTCTTTGCTCATCCGCTCCACTTCAACCTTGGGCACTTTAATGGCATTATAGTTGATGCTGTGCTGGCATTTGGCATACACAATGAAATAAGTGTACCCGATGCCCAGATCCATGGCATTCACCACATTGGGTTCTTCCATCCCCATTTTCAGCACCAGTCTTCGGGCTGCTTCCCGGGCTTCTTCCCCATAGGGTACCGGCAGCGAGAAGCTTAATTGCACCATCCCGTCATCAAGAGTATCTCCGTAAGGCTTAACATTTGCAAGATCAACCTGTTGTACCGACATTACCGCTCACCTCCCAGCATCAATGCAATAAAGGGATTCATATATCCGGCACCTTTTCGGAAAACGCCCTTCAACCCTTTACCGCCGGTGCGGGATCGTTTAACGCCGCCAAATTTTCCTTCTTCAATCGTTTTATAAAGTCCGTCCGATTCGATTTGCGCTAAGAGCGCCACCGCATCTGCCAGTACGTGTTGTGCCCTTCGCTGAATCATGCCGCCTTCTTTAAATTCCACTTCTTCACCGATATCCCGGCAGTTGTTGAAAATGTACTTGGCATTTTCGATGGCCAGGGCCCGGTCATGAAGATGGGGGGTATGATTGGCTTCTGTCAGCATTCCCAGCAGCTGTATTCCTTGATGTGTCCAAATAGAGGCCAGATTGAACATGGCATCCTGAATATGTCCCTTGAAAATGTTTCCCGTCATGAATTTGGTGGGGGGCATGTATTTCAGTGGAGCTTTGGGAAAGATCTCCCGGGCCATTTGTGCCTGAGCCAGCTCAAGAAGAAAACCGTTGGGGATATCCGGATCCATTTCGAAGGCGTGACCCAGGGCCATTTGCTCTTCCGGAAGCCCTGCTTTCAAGGCAAACTGTTCATTGATGAACTGGGAAGCCACCACGGTATGGGCTTCCTCCACCGCATCAGCTGTAGTCAGATAGTTATCTTCTCCAGTGTTGATGATGATCCCTGCAAAACCGTTAATCACCCTTGAGAAAAATTGATCCACCAGGGTTCGCTGCATATTGATGTCCCGGAACAAAATACCGTAAAGGGCATCATTCAACATCACATCCAGCCGTTCAATGGCTCCCATGGCGGCAATTTCAGGCATGCACAGGCCGCTGCAGTAATTACACAACCGAATGTAGCGACCCACCTGTTCACCTGTCTCATCCAAAGCTTTTCGCATAATCCTGAAATTTTCCTGAGTAGCATAAGTGCCTCCAAACCCTTCTGTGGTAGGCCCATAAGGCACATAGTCCAGCAGACTCTGGGCAGTGCTGCGAATTACGGCAATGATATCGGCACCCTGCCGCACCGCCGCCTGGGCCTGCACCACATCTTCATAGATGTTGCCAGAGGCCACAATCAGATACAGGTATGGCTTGGGCCCTTCTCCCAACTCTGTCAGCATCTGTTCCCGGATCTGCCGGTTCCGGCGGATTCTGGTGACCATGTCGCCGGCAGCACGCCCCACCACCGCCTCCACTTCCGATCGGTTCTGCGCCGGAGTTTCCAGTAAGTTCAGGGAACCATCACTCACCCCTTCAGCAATTTCCTGGGGGCTTTTGCCGGTGGCCACCATGGCATTCCCCAGCCAGTAGGCCACACCTGTTTCCAGACCTCCCCCTTCACGAATGTGGTTCACCACCACATTCGGCAGAGGTTGATCCACTTCATCAATCCCGTCAATGCCCATTAATCGGGCGATGGTTCGCTCCACGGTAACCGTGGTATGATCGTCAATGAATCCCTGCACTTCCTGTGCAATGGCCTCTGCCGATGCTCTGGCTTGCTGAATGAGTGCCGGATCAAGGTTCAATTTACTTTTCATTCGCTTTCCTCCCTCTCCCCGTTAACGGGGTTTTCCACTGTTGCTTCCCGATGAAGGCACAGCCACCGTTGGGCTGCCTCCAGAATGTCCGGCTGCAAACCCATCAACGACGCCACTGCAATGGCATCTTTGGGCACTGGCACGCCAGGTTCTCTGGGTTGCAGGCGGTAGTCCATGGCAGCTTCAAAAAGGCCTGAAGACCATCCCGTTTCCTGTACCTGGTGCTTCAGCTTTTGGAGGGTTGCCCGATTAAGTCCCAGCACTTGCAGATGTCTGACTCCCGGCAGATCGCCGACACCGTCATAATGGGTGGTGACGACTGAAATGGCTTTGCTTTGACTTAAATGTGCCACAATCGCCCTGGAAATACAGGTCCCTTCCAAAGGATTGGTGCCGCTGGCCAGCTCATCCAGCAGCAACAGTCCTGATTCATGCGTGCGCTCCAGCACTTCTTTCAGAGCATATATTTCTGCTCCGAAGGTGGACAGTCCCATGGACTGAGACTGCTGGTCGCCTGTTGAAAAATAAAGCCAGTCCACCGGCTGAAAGGCGAAGTGATCCGCCGGCACCCAAAACCCCATCTGGGCCAGGGTGGTCAGGAGGGCCGCCATCTTCAGTGTCATGGTTTTACCGCCCATATTGGCTCCGGTAATCACCGTCACCCCCCGGTTCATCTCAATATCCACCGCAGTGGGCTGCCGGCGCTGTCGGCGCAGGGCTTCTTCCAGAACCGGGTGTCTTCCTCCCGTGATGCAAATGGCGGCTTCGTCTGTCAGCACGGGGCAACAGGACCGATACCGCCGGGCCAGTACCACCTTGCCCAGCAGCAGGTCCATCTGTGCCAGAGCAAATGTATTGGCCATCAGCAGCTCCTGTGCTTCCCCAATACTTTCACTGAGACGCTGGCGCACCCGATTTTCAGCTTCATCTTCCATCATTAACAGCGCTTCTGTTTGCTCTGCTTCCGGTAGTCTGCGCTGCCGATAAATCCATTCGCCGCCCGTTTCGCCGGTCTTTTCGTACGTTCCCAGGGACTCAAGACAATCAATGCCTTCTATATGGGTTGCTGAAATGAGAAATTCACCATTCCAAAGGGGTCGCATGCCCGTTACTTCCACAGCCTGCTGCTCCCGAAGCTTTGTCTGTCGACGCAGGCTTTCCTCCAGCCTGTTTTTTTCCTGGCGAATGTGTTTCAGTTCATCATCATAGCAGTCATACACGTAGAATGTTTCAATGCCCGTCCCCTCGGGATCCAGCAGATCAATGAGCCAATGAACCGGAGCCAGTTCAACCGACGGAACCAACAGCTTCCGGTTATGCTGAAGCACTTTTCTGATTCGCTCCGTAGCAAAAGCCTGCTTTTTGATCTCAAACAGTTCAATGTCTGTCAGCCGATCTCCCCGGGCCGCCAGCAACAGCGATTTGCGCAGGTTGGGCAGGCCATGAAGGTGTTGCCGCAGGCTTTTCAACAGATCAGGGTTTGCCATGTCTGCTTCCAGGTAAAGACCAATTTCACGCCACGACTCCTCCAGTTGAAGTGCTTCTTCACGGGAAAAAGGGCTCAGGGCTTCTTTTGCCAACCGACCATATTCTGTTTCCAATGGCAGGCGGGCCAGGGTTTCTGTCAGCCCTATTGTTTCCGGAATGCTGTCATTCAAAAAGAATGTCATGCCAGGCCCTCCCTTCCCATCACATTGACCACCGGCACTGTCTGAACTGCTTCTCGCATCTGCCGGCAAAAATCAGCGCTCCGAAAGCGCCACCCCCCCGGTGACCAGGGATTCACAGTGAGAAACAGCAAGCGGATGGGGCGGAGCACCTGAAACTGTAATCCCTGCTTCTGCCAAAGCCGCCCTTCCTGCCGGGAAATAAACAGGCGGGTGGCGTCTTCAAGCACCAGGGGCATGTCGCGGTATAACGGGGTGGTATCCACCAGATCTCTGACGGTACGGTTGGTAAGACTGCCCCTGATGAGTACGCCCTGGTGACCGGGCTTCATCAGGCGGCCGATTTCTTTCCCCTGACTTAGCGCCGAGGCGAAAGGCAGGGCTTCAATGGTGCCATCGGCATCCACCAGCCCCACGCCGCTTTCTTCAGGCAGTAAAGCTTCCATGCCTGCCATCCGGGCCTGGGTAAGAGACACAGGGGGTACTTGCGGCTGCCAGAGGGGTGTTTCCAGCACTTGTACCTGATGAGCCGTTTCTGCCACTGCCTCCCGCAAATCCCGTGACAATACAGCACCAGTAGCCAGAATACCGCCGTCAGCAATGGCGGGCGAAGCGCTGGTTTTGCGATTCAGCGCTCCATCCACCAGCACCTGTCGGGCACCATGCCGCAGCATTTGCCGACAAACCCGTTGGATACCCCTGTTGGTATCAGGCCCCGCCAGTTCCACCCAGCCCCGCTGCCTGACCCGCACCAGCACCACCTGACCCACTGGTGTCTTTTCCCGGGTGGTCTCCAGTATTTCCACCCGGGCATCACTGCGCCTGAGGCACAGATCAGTGGTGGCCAGCAGCGTTCCCGGCTCCACCAGTATTCCCGGTTTTTCTGTGCCTGTTACCAGGTCTTCCAGCTCACCGTCCCGGCCAATGGAGGTCAATCCCAGCAGCCGGTTTTCCTGAGCGGCTTCGGCAATCAGACGGTTCAACACCACGGTTTTTCCAGCATTCTTTGCCATTCCAATGACTGCCACCGTTTTCAGTTCATCGGGAATCAGCGACCACAGATTCATTGGTGACTGCGACGGTGTCGTTCCAGGTCTGAAGGTTCCAGTGCAATTTTTTCTCCCAAAATCAGTCCGGCCACACCGCCAACTTCTTTGTTTCTTTCACCGTTGCATACATCGCAGGCGGGATCACTGACATAGTCAGTGGGCTCAGAGTAGGTGGTGATCACCCCTTCATAGTTTCGCAGCACCACTTTACCGGCACCCTGTGAAATCATGTACTGGGGCCCCACGGGAATTTTACCGCCGCCACCGGGGGCATCCACCACAAAGTTGGGAACCGCATACCCAGAGGTGTGTCCCCGAAGACCTTCGATGATTTCAATGCCCTTTGCCACGGTGGTTCGGAAATGCTCAATACCCATGGAAAGATCGCACTGATAAATGTAGTAAGGCCGTACCCGTTCTTTCACCAGGCCATGTACCAGTTCTTTCATCACGTGGATACAGTCGTTCACTCCCCGCATCAGCACCGATTGGTTACCCAGAGGAATGCCTGCATTAGCAAGGCGTGCCAGCGCTTCTTTGGCTTCCGGCGTCAGTTCTTTGGGATGATTGAAATGCGTATTCAGCCAGATGGGGTGGTATTTTTTCAGCATGTTCACCAGATCATCGGTAATGCGCTGGGGCATCACCACCGGTGTGCGGCTTCCAAGACGGACAATTTCCACATGGGGAATTTCCCGGAGTTTGGCTATGATATATTCCAGGCGGGAGTCGGAGACCAGCAGGCAGTCGCCGCCGGATAACAGCACGTCACGCACCTGGGGGGTGTTTTTAATATATTCAATGGCTGCATCAATACGGTCCACCGGCATACCCGTATCCTTTTGGCCTGCAAAGCGCCGACGGGTGCAATGACGGCAGTACATGGCGCACATATCGGTGATGAGCAGCAACACCCGGTCAGGGTAGCGGTGGGTCAGTCCGGGAACCGGGCTGTCCACGTCTTCATGAAGCGGATCATCCATGTCAGAGTCACTTTTATGGAGTTCACGCATGGTGGGGACCGCCTGCATGCGCACCGGACAGCGGGGATCATTGGGATCCATCAGCGCTGCATAGTAAGGGGTAATGCCCATGCGCAGGGTTTCCAGTGCTTTTTCGATTCCATTTTCTTCCTCGGGTGTCAGGTTGATGACTTTTTTCAGGTCTTCCACCTGTGTAATGCGATTCTTTACCTGCCACTCCCAGCTGTTCCACTGATCGTCGGTGACATCCTTCCAGAGCTCAATTTCCTGATAGGAACGCATTTTCTTCTCCTCCGTTCACTTTTCACTTTCTTGATTGGCATCAATGGCTTGCCATCATGCCTGTTTCATTTGGCGTGGAAAAAATCGCCAAAAGGGCGATTTTTTCCACAGGTCTTTCAACCGGCCTGTGATCCGCGGTTTATGCATAAAGGGCTTCAAAACGCTTGCGCAATACATCACTTTCCCGCATGATCTGAAGTGCAATGGCCGCATGGCCTTTGGTGTATCCGTTACCAATGATCATGGTGGTGTCACGTCCCACACCCTCTGCACCCAGTGCAGCTTTAGTGAAGCTGGTGGCCATGCTGAAGAAGTAAATCAGCCCGGTATCTTTAGCCGCCAGAATGCTGCCCATTTCAGTGTTGGGGATGTTCACGCAGTTAATCACCACGTCGGCCATTTCGCCATTGGTCACTTTTTTAACTGCCTCCATGAGTCCTACTGCATCGGTGGAATCAGCCAGTACATATTCGTCGGCCAGCCCCAGAGGCTTGATTTCTTCCAGTGCTTCTGCCCGTCGTCCCACGCAAATGACCTTGCCGGTGACGCCGGCCCGCTTCTTAGCTTCATAGAGACACAGCATACCTGACTTGCCGTTGCCGCCGATGACCACCACTGTATCTCCCGGCTTCACCAGCTTGGCTGTCTGTGCAGGCGCACCCGCCACATCCAGCACTGAAAGAGCCAGGTTTTCCGGCATATCACTGGGAATCACTGCATAAATGCCGCTTTCAAAGAGAATGGCTTTTCCTTTGATATCCACCTGGTCGATTTCTTTGCGGATGGCTACAATATCATCAATCACCAGGGGTGTCAGCGACAGGGACACCAAAGTGGCCAGCTTGTCGCCCACTTTCAGGTCTGTTTTCCCTTCGAGGGCGGGGCCGATAGCCTCAACGGTTCCAATGAGCATGCCCCCTGATCCGGTGACAGGGTTATGATGTTTTCCCCGTTCTGCCACGATTCCCAGCATGATTTCTTTGATTTTTTCAGGGTTGCCGCCTGCCTGCTCTTTGATCTGGGTGAAGCTGGCAGAATCCACATTCAATGTCTGCACATTAATAAGTACCTCGTTGTCATAAATTTCCATGGTGTTGTCGATGCGTTGTGCCGGTTGGGGCAAAACACCTTTTGGCTCCAATACCCGATGAGTTCCGTAGGGACATCCGATTCCTTTTGTCATTTTTTTAACCCTCCTCTTGATTTTAAGGCTGCACCATGTGCCGCCATCTTAACCACCAGTCAGGTGATGCGCCAGTGGCACTCACCCTCCCTCACAATGATCCTGATCATACCAAATCTTTTCTCGCTTTGGATGATCTTCTTCTCTTATGGATATGCAATCATCATGCCAAACCGATTCATCATATCTATTATTCTCTCAAATCATTCAACCATGCGATTTTCAGCCTATTTCGACTGGCTTCCCGTCAGCAAATCCGGAGTTTATTGCCTACTCACGTCATCAGCCGCCGATTATTCGGCACTCAGCTCTGAACCAGCCACGCAAAATGACAAGGAATGATCCCACCAAAAAACCGGCCACCGCTGTCTCAGAGACAGGCGTTGGCCGGCGTTTACGGTGTTTTGATGCCCAGCTTTCCCAGGCGGTATTGCAGGGTTTGGCGAGGAAGTCCCAACAGCCGCGCGGTTCGGGTGATATTTTCACCAGTTTGATGGTAGGTTGTCAGAATAAACTGCTTTTCCAGCCGGTTCATGGCTCCCTTCAGCGTTTCTCCCTCCACCATCACCACACCTGCCGCCTTGCTGGCCTGGGGGCGCCGTCGCTGGAGATAGGGCGGCAGATCGTCTGCCTCAATGGCATCACCTTCCATGACATTCAGCGTCCCTTCAATAATGTTCTCCAACTCTCTGACATTACCAGGCCAGTCGTGCTGCTCCAGCATTCGATAGGCTTCGGGAGTGATTCCCCGCACATGCTTTCCCAGACGTTCATTGAACTTCTCAATAAAGTGCTCCAGCAGCCGGGGAAAGTCTTCCTGACGTTCTTTCAGATCAGGCAGCCGCAAGGATACCACATTCAGCCGGTAGAACAGATCTTCCCGCAGCATTTTGCTCTGAACCGCCTCAAAAGGATCTACATTCATCGCCGCGATGATGCGGACATCCACATCCCGTGTGCGGATATCTCCCACCCGTCTGATGGATTTTTCTTCCAGTACCCGGAGCAGCTTTGCCTGCAGCTCCATAGGCATGGAGTTGATTTCATCCAAAAAAAGAGTGCCTTTGTTTGCCAGTTCAAAAAGACCAGGCCGGTGATCGGCTCCGGTGAAACTTCCCTTTACCGTTCCAAAAAGAATGCTCTCCAGCAACGTGGCTGGAATTGCCGCACAGTTCTGGGCCACAAAGGGATTCTCCCGCCGCTGGCTGGCATTATGAATCGCCTGCACGATCAGTTCCTTTCCCGTTCCTGTGCTGCCGTAAACAATGACCGAAGACTGGGTCATGGCCGCTTTCATAGCCTTCTGTTTCAACCGGGCCAGCACCGCGCTCTGTCCCACCACATGGTCAAAGGTGTATTTTGCCGTTCCCTTTGATTGTCGGGTGGATTGGCGGGCTGATTGGCGCTGAGTGCCGTACATTTTCTTTTGCAGGTCCACCAGCTGCTCTGACAGCTCCCGCACCCGGGTGATATCCCTGGAGATTTCCAAGGCACCAACAATGACTCCCTGCTCCAGAATGGGAATGGTGGTGTTAATGGTGGTGATCTTGCTCCCCTGGTAATTCAGAAAGGTCTGCTGATAATCACAAATGGGTTCACCGACTTTCAGCACCTGCAGTAATGTACTTGATTCTGCTGTTAAAGAAGGGTAGATCTCCAGAATATGATGGCCCACCACCTGCTCTTTATGAAGGCTGTCCAAAGTGGCTGCCGCTTCATTGCAGTACACAATGACCCCTTGGGCGTCCACCATCTGAATCCCTTCGTTCAACAGTTGCAGAAGGGTTTCCATATTTTGCCGGTTTTTAAAGGGATCCAATCTTATCACCGCCTATTTTTCGGCATAGCGCCTAATCTTCGGCACTCGTCTCTCCATCTCTTCGCGGAGGTCGCGGGCCCTGATATTGATAATACTGGCACATAATGCGGCCATTATAGAGTTTTCGTCGCCGGTCTGCTTTTTTACCAAAAATCCGTTCCAGATCAGGGTATGCTGTCAACACATAAACGGACCATGTATCGAGTTTGAAAAAGCGTTGGGCCATGGTCTCGTAGAGCTGGCCCAGAGCTTCCACTTCTCCCATCCTTTCCCCGTAAGGGGGATTGGTGATGAGGCAGCCATAATGATAACGGGATCCCAGATCTTCCACTGCCCTGCGCTCAAAGTGAATCTCCTGGCTGTCAAGGGCCTGTTCGCCATACTGCCGTGCCATACGAATGGCTTTTTCGTCGATATCGTAGCCCTGAATTTGAAGAGGCCGCTGAAACTGCGCCATTTCATGAGTTTCTTTTCTGGCCTGCCGCCACAGAGCAGCATCGATCCAGGGCCATTCTTGGGCAGCAAAATCACGGTTCATCCCCGGAGCGATGTTCTTTCCGATGAGTGCCGCTTCGATGGGAATCGTGCCGGATCCACAGAAGGGGTCCACCAACACCCTGTCAGGATTCCAGTAACTGAGCATGACCAAGGCTGCCGCCAGGGTTTCTTTCAAAGGTGCCTGATGGTAACTTTCCCGGTACCCACGGCGGTGCAGACCGCTGCCGCTGGTGTCCAGGGTGAGGGTCACCTGGTCTTTCAGCAGTGCCACTTCGATGGCATAGTGCCCTTCATTTTCCTGAAACCAGGAGGTACCATAGGTACCTTTCAAACTCTCCACCACCGCTTTTTTAACAATGGCCTGACAGTCCGGCACGCTGTACAATTTAGATTTGATGGATTTTCCTGAAACCGGGAAAATGCCTTTTTCGGGAATATAACGGCTCCAGGGAAGTGCCTTCGTCTTCTCAAACAGTTCCTCAAAGGACATTGCCTTGAAACTGCCGATTTTCAGCAACACCCGTTCAGCGGTACGCAGCCACAGGTTGGCACGACAAATGGCTTCAACAGGCCCCTGAAAGGTGATGCGGCCATTTTCAGTTTCAAGCACCTCGTAGCCCAGCGCCTTGATTTCCCTGGCAGCAATGGCTTCCAGCCCAAAGGCAGTGGTGGCAATCAACTGCACCAGATGGCCCTGGTCAGCCCTTTGGCTGACGGCAGCTTCCTTTTGTATCATGTTGGATTGGTTGGTTTCCTGTTTTTTCACTTATTGATGTCCTTCCTCGGGCACAATGCAGATAAATTCAAAAGGTTCTTCACCCGTATTCCGAAACTGATGCAGGGCATCTGCCGGTACATAGGCGTAGGATCCAGCTGACAGTGGATGATCGCTTCCATTAAGGTGCAGCGTCGCATTGCCACGGATGATGTAGTTAATGTGCGGCCAGGGGTGTTGGTGTCTGGGAGTAAATCCTCCGGGTGCCACTTCAAAAACCCGCATCACGTGACCCTGCCAGCCTTCTTTTGGAGAGATGAGCACCTGCATCGCAGCATTCTTGGCTTCGGGGTGGGTAACCGTTTTTTTCTCCAGTTGTTGTGTATGTCCGACAATCATGTTGTTTTCCTCCTTATGACGGGGTGACCGTCTACTTAGTTCTTTTAATTCCTTTAACTCCCTTTAACTCCTTTTACTTGCTTGACGCTTTTTAATCCTTTATGCGGCTGTTTCTTTTTTGACGTTTGCAGGGCGGCCATCTGTTTCTCAACCATTGACCAGGTGATGAGCCCCCAAAGCAATCCTCCTGCCATGAAAATCAATAATGTTCCCACCGCAGGCGCTCCCAAAACGGTCTGTTTCCAGTGACTGAAAGAGAACCCGTTCTTCCAAAGGCTGGAAAGGGTCAAAAAAATAATCCCCGTGGACAATCCCCAGCTAATCACACCATTCACCAGCAGATAGCGTTTCTTGCCCCTGGCGTACAGTCCTGCGAGGCTCATTTGCCGGGTGTCTGTTTGTTTTCCTTGTTTTTTGCCCATACCCATACCCCTTCTTCGGCGTATTTTCATCAGCGTTTCTTCTCATTATAACAGAGTTTCTACAATGGTTCAAAGACTCAAAAAAACCTGTACCGGCAGTGGTACAGGCAAGTCTGGTGGCTGCAAACCAGCTCTGATGCGAAAGCTGCCGGCAGTTATGTCGCCGAAAACGGATTTTCCTCGTGACGGCGTGCCAGCGTATCCAGCAGCAGTGCCACTGGAATAACCCCGCAATAGTGCTGGTCTTCATGAATCACCAGGTAATCATACAGCTGATGTTCACGCCGACTCATGGCCATGCGGCACAAATCCAGAAGAGGTGTGTTACTCCCTGCCATCAGCGGCTGAAGATCTGCCACCTCTCCCAGGGGAAGCTCCTGAAACCGTTGGGCATCGCCGCTTTTTTCCATCTGATAATAGTATTTGCTTCGCATCACCAGACCCATCGGCCGATTCTGCTGCAGCAAGGCAATTCCCTGAAGGTTATCATTTTCTGAAAACAGGTCGCCGGCAGCCCGACACCGGTCTGTTAACTGCAGGGTCGCGTCTTGCCGCATGATCTCACTGGCAGTCAGCCCTTCAGATTTACCCTTCAACTGCTTCAACAGTTCCCCGTGAGACTTCATGGCCTCAATTTTTTCAGATGCGGGAGAACCCATCACCGGAGCCGGTTTTTGGATCCAATACCCCTGCCCATAATGCACCCCCATATCCATGAGCACTCTGGCCTCATCCCAGGTTTCGATGCCTTCGGCGATGGTTTTAATGCCTGTCAGTTGGGCAAATCGCTGCACGCTTCGCAGCAACTCCCGTTTCACCATGTCCTTATCCACATTACGCACCAGTTCCATGTCTATTTTCAGATAGTCTGGCCTGGTTTCTGCAATGAGTCGAAGCCCTGAATAACCGCTCCCGGCATCATCAATGGCGATACGGTACCCCTGATCCAGATAATTGCGCAACAACCTGTTGAAATGACGGTAATCGGTCACTGCCGTTTTTTCTGTCAGTTCAATGATGATGGTGGCTGCGTCCAGTTCCACACTTTTAAGTTGCTCCCGGGTGAATCCCTTTCGAAATTTTGGATCCAGGATGCTGTCTGGATCAACATTGATGAATAGTTTATGCTTTCCGATGGTGTCTCTGGCATTCTGAATGGCACAGCTTCGGCACAAAAGATCCAACTCCCACACCCGGTTGAGCCTGCGGGCGTGGTCAAAAAGCCGGTCGGGTCTGTAAAACCAACTTTTTTCAGGTCCGCGGCTGAGGGCTTCATAGCCAAGCACTTCGCCGTCACTTAGAGAAACAATGGCCTGAAAGTGGGTAGTGATCTGCTTGTGATGCAGCAAGGATAAAAATTCCCGATTCAGTTGGTGGTTGTTTTGCGTCACAGCCGTCATGATTGTTCCCCACTTCCCCTTAAACCTATGTATTTGAATGATAAATGGTGTTGTTATTCTATCACGAGCAGAGCTTCTCTTTGTTAGTATTTTGTTAACTTCCCGTGAATTTTTGGAAAACCGGAAGCTTAACAGAATATTTACCATCCATTGACACATTCTTGATGTGACTCTGTTACGCTTTCAGTACGTTCCATTTCGTCATCACCTCAGGCACCTGTGTAATTCCTTGAACTCAGGGTGCGGGAAAGGAGTTCTTGACAGCATGATTTCCCGACGTCTCTATGACCAGGTGATTCAGGAAACCGGTCAGACTCTCAAAGAGCTCCATGAAATACTTCCACCTCAAACTTTTTTCGAACCGATTTTCAGCACCACTTATTTCAATATGTGTGGTTATGAGTTGCGTTCCTCTTTCAGCCGGCGGTTTGATTCATTACTGGAAGATTTCATGGGAGAAGCCACTTTCACATCAGATGAGCTTCTTCATCTGCAACGCCGCATTCAGTTCCTGACAGAGGTTCTTTTTGTCGCTCATCTCAGTGAAACACATGCGTTGGGACTCCCAGTCTATATTAACTTTTCCGGGTTGTTTCTTAATGATCTGCGTTTTATGGAGTACATTCAGCCCCTTATTACCAACCACCGTCAGGTCAACGTCCTTTTTTTGACCATTCAGGTGGACGCCTCAGTCTCAATGCCTCTCTTAAATGAATGGTTGAAGCATTCAGGAGAAATGAAAGCCAGCCATTGTCTGCTGAAATGGTGTCCTTCTGACAAATCCATGCCCCATCATTCATTTTACCAGGCATTTTCCAAATGGACAGGCGCCCCTCTTCTTCTTGGTCAGGTGGCAGATGCAGCCTTTCTTGAGAGAGCCATCCATTTTGAAGTTCCTTATTGCATGGGGGGCTACTTTTCTCCTCCCCTTGATGGCATCACCGATTTGAAACCGCCACCGGCGACCGTTCATCTGCCAGAGCAGGTAAACTTCCATTCGTCCTCTTTTTCCACCAGACCTGCGCCGCCGGCGACGGTTCAGGTGGGAAGCATTGCCGGCAAAGTGCCCGCGGTTTCGCTGAAAAGCACTGGTGCCGAAGTAAAGGAACTGTTTGCCGTCAATCCATTGACTGAAGGGTTGGTGGTTTTGTCTGATGAAGGCTGGGCCGCAGGACTCATCATGCGGGAGCAGTTCTATCGAAACCTTAGCCGCCAGTACGGTTATGAAATCTTTATGAATCGTCCCATTGGTTTGATCATGGTCACCAATCCACTGGTGGTTCATGACCAGACTCCCATTGATGAAGTGGGAGAACTGGCCATGCGCCGCAGCCAGGATCATTTATACGACTATGTCATTGTTCAGAAGGAAGATCGTTATCATGGGGTGGTGAGTATTCGGGAACTGCTGATTCGCATCTCCGAGATGAACGTGAGCATTGCCAAATATACCAACCCCCTTACAGGCCTCCCCGGCAATGAACTCATCGCCCGCCAATTGGAACAGGCCCTGCATTTAAATACCTGCACGCTCCTTTACGTGGATGTTGACCATTTCAAAGCTTATAACGACACCTATGGCTTCGAAAAAGGAGACCGGGTGCTCCGTTCGCTTGGCAGTATCCTTCAGAAGAACCTGTTGTTACTCAATGAACCCCATGCCTTTCTGGGCCACATTGGCGGTGATGATTTTGTCATCATCCTCCCCCATCATCACTATGAGTGCCTTTGCCAACAGGTGATCCAAGAGTTTGATGCAACCATTCGCCAGTATTACAATGCCGGTGATCTGGCCCGGGGCTTCGTGGTGGCTCAAAACCGGCGACACGAAAAAGAGACCTTTCCACTGGTGTCTCTTTCAATTGCCGCAGTTACCAATGAATACGGACATTTTGATAGTATTGACCGGCTTACCCTGGCAGCCGCTCTTGGGAAAAAGCGATGCAAGGAAACAACCGGCAGTTCTTTCCTATCACTGACACAAAAAGACTGGCGGCAGGTGGATGCCGCCATGAATGGAGGAGATGAATCAATGCGTCAACGAAAAGTTCTTTTTATGTGCGTGCACAATGCTGCCCGCAGCCAGATGGCCGAAGCATTTTTGAAGCATTACGGCAAAGATGCCTATCAAGTGGAAAGTGCCGGACTGGAGCCTGGCACTTTAAATCCCCTGGTGGTGGAAGTGATGAAGGAAATTGATTTCGATCTTTCCGGCAACAGCACCAACAGCGTCTTTGATTTTTATAACGAAGGCCGTCTGTATACCCATGTCATCACTGTGTGTGATGTCCACAATTCTGAAAAATGCCCCATCTTTCCCGGAAAGGTGATGCGGCAAAACTGGAGCTTTCCGGATCCAGGGGCTGTGGAAGGAACTCATGAAGATCAACTGACCCAGGTAAGGCTCATTCGGGATCAGATCAAAGCCCGTGTGCTCCAGTTCATTGAAGAGGACGCCGCTGCAATATAGACCACCTTGTCATGATCGGCAGGGTTGATAAGATTGACAGCATCATCAAGGATGACTCTATTGACAAGATTGGTAAAGTTGACAGCATCAGTGGTAGTGACAAGGTCGACCAGATTGACAGGGTTTCCATTTGGTGAAGCCTATTCAACTGTAACCCGGTTTTCATACACCCGCTTCCCCCTCACCCACGTGCCCTGCACCTGCCCCCTAAGAGCCATTCCCTGGAAGGGGGTGTTGTGGCTTTTTGAAGCAAATGTAGATGAATCCACCGTCCATCGGCGGCGAAGATCCACCAGCACCACGTCAGCTTCGGCCCCTGTTTTCAAATTTCCTTTTTTCGAGAGCCCCAGCATGGCGGCAGGTCGGGTGCTCATGCAGGTCACCAGCTGTTTCAGCGAAAGGGTTCCCGTGTCCATCAAGTGAGTGACGGCGGCACCAAAAGCAGTTTCCAGCCCCACCACCCCATTGGCTGCCTTGGCCAAATCTTCCCCTTTGACAGCCGCTTCGTGGGGAGCGTGGTCAGTGGCAATGCAGTCCAGTGTGCCGTCTGCCAATCCTGCCCGTACCGCCCGCATATCTGTTTCCCGCCGCAGGGGCGGGCTCATTTTTGCCATGGCTCCCCGGGTCATCACAGCATACTCTGTCAGGGAAAAATGATGGGGCGCAGCTTCTGCCGTCACGGGAACGCCTTCGGCCTTTGCCCGTCGAATGAGATTCACACTGGCGGCGGTGCTGATATGCTGCAGGTGAACGGGACAGCCGGTGGCCCCGGCCAGGTAAAGATCCCGCTGCACCATCAACTCTTCTGCCAGGGCCGGTACCCCCTGAAGGCCCAGTTTTTCAGAAACGGCTCCCTGATTAACACTTCGGTCAAACATGAGACTTTCGTCTTCGCAATGATTCGCCACCAGCAGACCATATCGCTTTCCTTCCTGCAACGCCTCCATCATCAGAAGCGCTTCGGAAATGGGGCGGCCGTCATCTGTCACCCCCACCACGCCGGGAAAATTGTATTCCTTAAAATCAATTCTCTCTCTGCCGGCCAACCCACGGGTAACTGCCCCCATGAAGAGGATCTGGCAGGGAAGCGATGCCGCTTTTGCCAATTGCTGCCGAAGAATTTCTGCATGGTCCAGCGATGGCTGGGTATTGGGCATGCATACCACTGTCGTAAACCCACCGGCCACCGCTGCCCTGGCACCGCTTTCGAGAGTTTCTTTCGTTTCTCCGCCAGGCTCCCGAAAGTGCACATGCAGGTCGATGAAACCCGGCAACACCCATCTGCCATCCCCTTCCACCACTTCATGGGCATCACTGATCACGTCACCGGTGAATCCACTGATGTGACCATCGCTCATCACCAGGTGTCCCTGTTGTTCGCTGCCTGTATCCGGATCAAGGTACTGAACGTGTTTGATGATGGTTTTCATGATTGATTCTCCTATTCTCCACTGGTTTCAGGTGCTTCTGTCTGAGGTGTCGGCTGGGGTGACGGTTCAGGTGTCGGCTGGGGTGACGTCACAGAAGGCGCTTCAGGCCCCGGCTGACTTGCAGGTGCCTCCGGGCCTGGAGGAGCAGTTTGCTGACCAGATTCTCCCGCCGTTTCTCCCGTTTCTTCCGTTGGTTCAGATGGTGTCACCGGCGGCGGTGGTGCCGCATGAATCCGACAGACACCTGTGGGCGCTGTTCCCAGAATAAAATACTCTTTTCGGGTACTGCTGCAATAGCGATTGGCCCGCAAGCCTGACACAGTACAAATGGTGACTTCTTCAATATCCGTCGGTTGGTCAAAGTTTTTGGGTTCCAAATTTTCATGAATGCGGATCATCATATGCTGCCAGAGCGAGGCGGCCATGGCACTGCCTTGCACCAGTTCTTCAGGCCGGTCGTTGCCAATCCAGAGACCGGCGGCGTAATAAGGGGTGTATCCCACAAACCAGGCGTCTTTGTTTTCGGTGGTGGTCCCTGTTTTTCCCGCAACGGGAATCAGACTGTTGGTGGCATCCAGCTTTGCCCGGGCACCGGTACCGTAGGTAATGCTGTGTACCAGTAAATCTGTCATGACAAAAGCTCCCTGAGGCGTGAGCACCCGCTCCCGGCGCACCGGCCTTTCCACCAGTACATTCCCGTTTCTGTCGGTGATGTGGGTAAAGGTGACTGGCTCCACATACACCCCTTCATTGGCCAGCGTCCCATAGGCCGCTGTCATTTCCAGGGGTGAAATCCCCAGGGTCATTCCCCCCAGCGCGGTGGAGTAGGTTTCATCGTGATACAGACCGCCGTCAGCACCCCGGTAAGGATCATCCCGGGAAACCAGAGTGGTGACTCCCAGTTTTTCCAGGTATTCAAACATCACTTCATAAGCCTCGGCCCGACTGCCACCCACTTCTGCCAGCAGCTTCACTGTGGCCACATTGCTGGACCACTGGAGGGCATCCCGCAGGGTGATCCATCCGAAATAGCCCTGCCGGTACCAGTTGCGGGGCCAGGCCTGATTGGGCCGGGAGGCGTCCAGGTACACCGGCGCGTCATTAATCCGGGAGGCACCGGTCCATCCCTTGTCAATGGCGGCGGTGTAAACGGCCAGGGGCTTAATGGCAGAACCAGGCTGCCGGGCTACCAGTGCCCGGTTCAGAATTTGCCTCCCGCCATTCACCATGCGGCCGCCCATGAGCGCTTTAATTTCTCCGGTGCGATAATCCATCACCACCATGGCTGCCTGAGGCTGTACATTGCCATGACTGTCCAACAGCAGGTCGCCGTTGGCATCCTGCAACGTACCGGGAAATAATTCCGGTGTATCAAAGGTTTCTTCCAATATTTGCTGCAGCTGCAAATCCAGCGTGCTGTGAATATGTAACCCACCCTGATACAGCAGGTGTCGGGCCTCTTCCCGGCTATATCCCCAGCTTTCCAGACTTTTCAGCACATCCTGACGCACCAAGTCACCAAAGTACGTGGATATTTCGTCATTTTGCTGGAACCGACTGGGCTGGAGCAGGGCCAGCACATCCTGATTAAGTGCCTCCTGGTACTGGTTTTCGCTGATCCATCCCAGTTCCCGCATTTTATGGAGCACCAGCCGCTGTCGTTGCTGTGCTTCCGGGTTATAAACCAATACATAGCCCTCATCCTCCTGCATCAGCACCGTATGGTGAGGACGCACCTGTGATTCTTCCAGGGTTTTCATCAGTGCATACCGGGCGGGGTTTCGGGGAATACCTGCCAGCAGTGCCATCTCTGCCAGGTTCAGCTCTAATACATCCTTTGAAAAATAAACCTGAGAAGCTGCCTGAACACCATAAGCCCCGGCTCCCAGATAGATGGTGTTGAGATAAACCTCCAGCACTTTTTCTTTTGGCAGTTGCTCTGCCAGCTGCATGCCATAATAGGCATCCTGGATTTTACGGGTATAGGTCTGTTCATGGGTTAGAAACAGGTTTTTTGCCAGTTGCTGGTGAATGGTGCTGGCTCCCTGACGGGACCCGGTGCGGTAATTGGTCCACCCAGCCCCCAGAATGCGACGCAGGTCGATGCCATTATGCTGCCAGAAACGTTCGTCTTCAATGGCGACAAATGCATTTAATAGCATAGGCGGCATTTCATCGTAATCCAGAATTTCCCGGTAAAGGGGCGTTTCAATTTTTTCAAGCACCTGCAATTCGCCCTGATCCCAGTAGTAGATGAACGAACTTTCTTCCAGCAACCGGTAGAGATTGCCGGCTTGGAGGGGCTCCAGGTCATTGATGATTCCCCGAACAATGGCCACCGCCGTTCCAGTGACAGCTCCCAGCATCACCAACATCACCAATACCCCCGTGAGAAAAATCGTGCGTAGGGTGCGGAGCCATTTGCGTTTCTTTTTTTGTATTTTTTCTGTGCGGGGCGCTTTTTCAGCCATGACGTTTCATCCTTTATGATTATTGATGCATGATGATAATGCATGATGATGTTGCTTGATGTTTGATGGTCTTTTCTGTCAGCATGTTGACGCATTTGTCAAAAAAAGACAGCGGCCAAAAGCTTGTGAAGATCAGCATCTTCGCCATGCTCTCAGCCTCTATTGTAAAGGATTTCTGTCATTGGTGCAATGCAGCTCTGTTTGCTGTTTAACGACCTGCTGGCGATGCCCTTTCAGTCGGCATGCATCTGGCATGCATCTGGGCAGCGCAGTGCCTTTTATCCTTTTCGAAACAGTTCACTGATCACCGCAAAATCTTTCTGTGCCAGCTCAGCCGGCACTTGTTCAAAAAGGGTCATGGCCTGTTGAAGCATGGACAAATCCAGCCCTTCTCCCTGTGCCAGCGCGATGTGCATGTCTTTGACCAGTAGTTGAAGCTGAAAGCCCTGATCAAAACGGTGATTTTTCATCAGTGGATACTTATTTTCCAGCACCTTCGAAGCACCTGAACTTGTGCTTATCACTTGATAGAACGCATCCGGATCAATGCCGACAGCTTCTGCCAGTGCCAGCGCCTGGGCTGCCGCTGCCATATGAATACCCACCAGCATCTGGTTGGCTGCCTTCATGCCTTTCCCAGCCCCCAGCGGCCCCACATGAATGATGCGGCTTGCCATGCATTCCAGTGCAGGCCTGACTTCATCAAGCACAGCAGCGTCTCCCCCGACAATAAAGGTGAGGGTGCCGTCTTTGGCACCACTAATGCCACCACTCACCGGACTGTCCAGCACTCGGATCTTTCTTTCCTGAAGTGTCTGACCAACCTCCTTCATCGCCGCCATGGAAGCCGAAGTCATTTCAATGACAATGGCATCAGTGTCAATGGAGGCCAGTATGCCGTCATTCAGATAGAGCGCTTTCATGGCTTCATCAGCAGGGACAATGGAAAAGATCAGTTTAGCCCCCTTCACAGCCTCAGAAAAATCAGATGCGATGACAGCGCCTTTTTCTTTCAACAGGTTGGCCTTTTCCGTGTTGTGATGCACAGCCGTTTTCACCGGGTACCCCGCTTCCAGCAATCGGCAGGCCATGGGAAATCCCATGGCACCCAATCCAATAAACGCAGTTTGTGGTTTCATGTCAATTTTCCTCCTTCGCAGAGTCCTGTCGGTCGGCGGTCTGGTAAATTCGTTTATGGGGATTGTGTTCTTCTATTGATTTTTCACTGCAGTCGATGGATTCACGTATTGTATTTCATAGCGAAGTTCAGCAAAAGCTCTGCCATACTGTTTCACTGAAAGTAATTTCAATGGCATATCGGTTCTTCGGGGAAAAAACGGCACACCCCCTCCCAGCGTCACAGAAGCAACCGTGATGATGATTTCATCCAGCAGGCCGGCGTCATAAAACTGTACTGCCAGATCACCTCCACCGACTATCCACCGGATGTTACCGCCTGCTTCCCGACACATGGCATCATGCACCGGTTCCACGCTGCCTGAGACAAAACGAATGTCCCTGTTTTCGATTCGGGGCAGCTTCCGATTGGAGAATACCCATACAGGCATCTTATATGGCCACGCCTCCGATGGATCATCGGAAGTACTCACCTGATGATCATAAATCCACTGATACGTCGTGGCCCCCATGGCGATGGCGCCCACCTGTTCAAAAAATCGGTTGAATTCGGTATCTTCAGGATCTCCCAACTGAAACAGCCATTCCAGCGAATTATCCTCATCTGCTATAAATCCGTCCAGGCTGGCAGCTGCATTAAATACCGTTTTCATCGCTTTTCGCCTCCTCTATCTTATGTGACTTTATGTGTTTCTCTCAAACTGGTGGCGACAACTGGTGCACGTAATTCGGATTTTCCCCTTCCCTTTAGGAACCCGCATGCGGATGCTGCATGCGGGACAAGGAATCACGCGATAATCCAGCAGCGCTTCAATCCTATTTTTATCAAACCCCACAATCACCTCGTTGCCAATAAGAAAAGTGGGTACACCCGTGGCTCCAAGCTTTGAAAATTCGGCATGAAACAACTGGTTTGAATTGATGTCTCTCACTTCATAAAGAAACCCGCTCTGCGAAAGAAACTCTTTCGCCTGTTGACAGTAGGGTCACGTCTGGCTTGAGTACATAATGATTTTTTTATACTCGCGTTTCATCTTGTCATCTCCCCCGAACAATTGTACTTGGTCACTGATTTTAAAGATTTCATACCCCTTTTGTCTGACAACATCTCATCTTAATCATGCCATTAGACCCTTTCATTCCTGCTTGGATGAATTATAAGCTGTTCTATTGTTAAGGGCGTGAATGAACTTTGAACACTGGTTTCATTGAAAAAGAAGTGCGAATATGTCAGAATGTATTGTATCAACATTTGTGAAATGCAAACCCGGCGAAAGCCGGCGACGCAAAGCCAAGGGCCTACAGCATACGCTATGGCAGCCGGTTGCCGCAACGCAGGATAAGCCTGTTTTTCGCCAACCGAGTAACACGTTTATTGTTAGGAGAATACGCATGCAGCTAACCCGCGTCTCACAACTCGTGCCCGGCCAAGTTCTGGGTCAGCCGCTTTATGACGACCACTCACAAGTTCTTGTTAAAAAAGGGACCCGCTTGACCAGTTATATGATTAACCGGCTGATTGCCATGGACTATCATTTCATCTATATTTATGCTGAAGACAATGATTATGAGCTAAATGATGTGGTGAATCCCGAATTGCGGCAAAAAATGGTTACTCAGCTTCGTCGTCTGGCTTCAGGTCTTTCCTCCGAAGGTGATCATTCCCAGTCTTCCAAAATGGACCAACAGACGACTGCCAACCTGTTGCAGCTGCGATCCGGTGTTGCTGAAGTGGTGGATGATATTTTTCTTAAACCGGATATTGTTGTCGAAATGCTGGACATTAAGCATGTCAATTCTGCGCTCTTTCAGCATTCCGTTAACACCATGATTCATGCCACCATTTTGGGAAGCGCTGCCGGCCTGAGCCGGCCTGATCTGGAAAAGCTGGCTTTGGGTGCTCTCTTCCATGATATCGGCCATCTTCAGACACCTGCAGAAGTGCTGAACAAGCAGGAGCCATTGACTCCTGAAGAATTATCCATTGCTCAGGCGCATACCATCAAGGGTTTCGCTTTTTTAACCACTCAGCTGAACATGCCTTCCACCGTGAAAATCATGGCACTGGAGCATCATGAAAAATTTGATGGCACCGGCTACCCCCACCAGAAATCCCGGGACGAGATCCACCTATTCTCCCGAATCACTGCCATCGCCAACCGATTTGATTCTCTGTCTTCTGAGAGACCTTACCGCAAACCAGAAACTCTCAGTGAGTGTCTTGAATACATCATGGGAGGCGGAGGTTCTCATTTCGATCCATCTCTCACAAAAATCTACATGAAACACGTGAACCCCTATCCGGTTAATACACTGGTCAGGTTGAATGATGGCAGTGTGGCCACAGTGGTAGAAACCAACCGAAACTTCTTCCTGCGTCCTAAAGTGAAAATCCTCAAAGGTCCTGACCGGGGGGAGATCATTGACCTAATGAAATCTCTCAATCGAGTGATTCTTACAGATTTAACCATGGCCGCAATTAGTTGATATTTGCTTTCTCCGTATTCAGAAGTATATCCCCTTAAGATGAGACCCGTGAAGCAACTGAACTTCAAGGGTCTCATCTTAAGGGGGTTTTTTTATCGCGCAGATAACTATTGTGTTGATTACTGACAAGCGTTTTTAAATGCTATATGTTTCAATCTACGCTCCCGCACGGGGAGCGACGGTAGAGGATTTTATGCCACGATACGCGAAAGAGTTTCAATCCACGCTCCCGCACGGGGAGCGACGTTCGCAAACGCCATTGCCTTTGTTAATGATGATGTTTCAATCCACGCTCCCGCACGGGGAGCGACTAACAGCGATAAACGGGAAAGGTTGATAACGGATGTTTCAATCCACGCTCCCGCACGGGGAGCGACCGTATAATTTGGGTTTGATGTTCCTGGAATTTTACGTTTCAATCCACGCTCCCGCACGGGGAGCGACATGGAATATTTTTCAAACCCGTATACATACCGTAGTTTCAATCCACGCTCCCGCACGGGGAGCGACACTACATGAGCTAGCAACCTTTTTGTTTACTTTTGTTTCAATCCACGCTCCCGCACGGGGAGCGACTTGGACAGCACCAGATCAGGTAGCCTATCAACTTGTTTCAATCCACGCTCCCGCACGGGGAGCGACCCAGCGCGTTGCTTAAAAATAGAGTTGCAGGGGAGTTTCAATCCACGCTCCCGCACGGGGAGCGACCATCATGGGAAAAATTGTTTAGGAGGTGGAAACTTGTTTCAATCCACGCTCCCGCACGGGGAGCGACGCAAAAGCAGCCCTGGCGTTTGCAGCCATCGATGTTTCAATCCACGCTCCCGCACGGGGAGCGACCATAATAGGTGTATAGGCTTTTGCGGCTACCTAGGTTTCAATCCACGCTCCCGCACGGGGAGCGACACGGAGTTAACAGATTTGCTTAACGCCGCATAAGGTTTCAATCCACGCTCCCGCACGGGGAGCGACCAGAAAAAGAACTCATCAAAGTGCAGCAGATGTGGGTTTCAATCCACGCTCCCGCACGGGGAGCGACCTTATGTCTCAATTAATGCAGTGTCGTAAGCGTAAGTTTCAATCCACGCTCCCGCACGGGGAGCGACTTTTGGTTAACTTTCTGTGATTTTTATCCACTTTTGTTTCAATCCACGCTCCCGCACGGGGAGCGACATGGCATTCACACTCAATCATATCACCTCTTTCTAGTTTCAATCCACGCTCCCGCACGGGGAGCGACACCGGCCTCATGCGTGACAGTGCAAAGTCTGGTGTGTTTCAATCCACGCTCCCGCACGGGGAGCGACTTTTAGGTAGGTTATAAACAGGATTATAAAGAGGTTTCAATCCACGCTCCCGCACGGGGAGCGACATCCGGGTTGATGGAGAACCAAGCCGGTACAGAAAGTTTCAATCCACGCTCCCGCACGGGGAGCGACAATGTAATGGATGATAAAAACCCAACTTTTGATGTTTCAATCCACGCTCCCGCACGGGGAGCGACGCCATTGCCTCCGTCCCCACCCTTCAGGTCGTACTGTTTCAATCCACGCTCCCGCACGGGGAGCGACCGCAGGCAAGATGGACGAGTACAACGCAAAAATGGTTTCAATCCACGCTCCCGCACGGGGAGCGACCGACGGCCTGCGCGTACTGGGTTTGTAGTTTGTTGTTTCAATCCACGCTCCCGCACGGGGAGCGACGACCGCAAGAATGGAGTTGCAAAAGGTTGACATGAAGTTTCAATCCACGCTCCCGCACGGGGAGCGACGTTGGCACCCGCGTTGCTACAAAACGATCAACCCGTTTCAATCCACGCTCCCGCACGGGGAGCGACAAGACAATCTGGACCACGTAGAAACGCAGTACGATGTTTCAATCCACGCTCCCGCACGGGGAGCGACACATGTGTGACGCGCTGTGATGGATCAAAAGAGGGTTTCAATCCACGCTCCCGCACGGGGAGCGACTAGAGGGGGAGTTGAGCAGGAAAACCCCCAGTGGGTTTCAATCCACGCTCCCGCACGGGGAGCGACTCTATAGTGATAAAAAAGTCGGTAAAAAGTGAATGTTTCAATCCACGCTCCCGCACGGGGAGCGACCATACGTCTTTTGCTTCATTGTCCCAGCACTTCCAGTTTCAATCCACGCTCCCGCACGGGGAGCGACTGTGATGCTGTCCCTTGCATCGAGCAATGCTTCTGTTTCAATCCACGCTCCCGCACGGGGAGCGACCGAAAGGAAGCAGAAGCTGCCTTGCCTGATATCATGTTTCAATCCACGCTCCCGCACGGGGAGCGACCAAAACATATACCAAAACAAACAAGGCCACAGGCGTTTCAATCCACGCTCCCGCACGGGGAGCGACCATGCCACGCTGCTGCTTCAGGCAGGAGTCCATCCGTTTCAATCCACGCTCCCGCACGGGGAGCGACGTGCTGTGGATGGGTGCACTGAAATTCTCTGAGCTTGTTTCAATCCACGCTCCCGCACGGGGAGCGACGTACTGCCTACGCTGGTGCCGTAGTAGGCCATGAGTTTCAATCCACGCTCCCGCACGGGGAGCGACCCATGAGGCTCAATGCCGCCCGCTTTTTTACGGAGTTTCAATCCACGCTCCCGCACGGGGAGCGACACGTGGGTGAAATTGCTGCCAGCATAAAGCTGAGTGTTTCAATCCACGCTCCCGCACGGGGAGCGACAAGAAATTCCCGACACTCTAAAGCAGTATCAGAGTGTTTCAATCCACGCTCCCGCACGGGGAGCGACTTGACACCAGCCACAAATGAGAAAAAGAACTTCTGTTTCAATCCACGCTCCCGCACGGGGAGCGACGCCGGGCGGTATATCCCGGCACCAACCCAAAACCGTTTCAATCCACGCTCCCGCACGGGGAGCGACGTCCCAAATCAACCGCCTCCTGAATGTCGATATTGTTTCAATCCACGCTCCCGCACGGGGAGCGACGGCCCATGCAAACAGCCAAACCAGCAGCTTTTTTGTTTCAATCCACGCTCCCGCACGGGGAGCGACTTGCCATCGTCGAGATTTCTGCGTATGAGATACCCGTTTCAATCCACGCTCCCGCACGGGGAGCGACACATTCTCTTTTTGGTACCGTTCAATGCAACGCTTGTTTCAATCCACGCTCCCGCACGGGGAGCGACGGTAATCTAAAATGCCACGCTTGGAAGTGTGACGTTTCAATCCACGCTCCCGCACGGGGAGCGACGGGGGGATGCCATGATTGAGTATAAGCCCAACCAGTTTCAATCCACGCTCCCGCACGGGGAGCGACGAGGATTCAGTGAACAGGCAAGCAGGGAAAGGGTGGTTTCAATCCACGCTCCCGCACGGGGAGCGACTAAAGCAAGGCCTTGACCTTTTTCTTCTGGAACAGGTTTCAATCCACGCTCCCGCACGGGGAGCGACGTTTTATGATCCAGATGAAAATGTGGTCGGATTCAGTTTCAATCCACGCTCCCGCACGGGGAGCGACAAAGGACGATTATGACACACAGAAACCTTTGATTGTTTCAATCCACGCTCCCGCACGGGGAGCGACGCGGTTCACTTCTTTGATGTGGTCCGCTTCAATGTGTTTCAATCCACGCTCCCGCACGGGGAGCGACACCCTACATTGTCATCAGCCGGATCACCGGCACGTGGTTTCAATCCACGCTCCCGCACGGGGAGCGACGTCGAATACGGGACCGGCGTTTACGCCACGGAAGGTTTCAATCCACGCTCCCGCACGGGGAGCGACCACCGGCACTGCTGGAAAACAAAGCCAAAATTCAGTTTCAATCCACGCTCCCGCACGGGGAGCGACCACCGGCACTGCTGGAAAACAAAGCCAAAATTCAGTTTCAATCCACGCTCCCGCACGGGGAGCGACTTGGGGGCAGCATGACGGTAACTGAGGAGGAAATAGTTTCAATCCACGCTCCCGCACGGGGAGCGACCATGCCACGCTGCTGCTTCAGGCAGGAGTCCATCCGTTTCAATCCACGCTCCCGCACGGGGAGCGACTTCTAAAGGAGCGGTAAAATGAGAAAATTTATCAGTTTCAATCCACGCTCCCGCACGGGGAGCGACAGTCAACATCTGAGTTAATTATCGATGCTTTGGATGTTTCAATCCACGCTCCCGCACGGGGAGCGACTTGATTAAATGGTTCAATTCAGACATACTACAAACGTTTCAATCCACGCTCCCGCACGGGGAGCGACGTCGCGGCCACTGGATCAGGACCAGACCAACGGTGTTTTAATCCACGCTCCCGCACGGGGAGCGACTTGGCCGTGGCCCCCATCGCCCTGGTGATCATGGGTTTCAATCCACGCTCCCGCACGGGGAGCGACTGAGATCAGATATAGCTGAAGGACTTCCATACCTTGTTTCAATCCACGCTCCCGCACGGGGAGCGACGTGCCACGATGACTAACGAGGAACGACTGCAAAAGGTTTCAATCCACGTTCCCGCACGGGGAGCGACGCTACAGCGAACGCTCCTACTACTTCGCCATCATTGTTTCAATCCACGCTCCCGCACGGGGAGCGACAACATCAAGGTCCACGTTGATGGCAATGAGAATATGTTTCAATCCACGCTCCCGCACGGGGAGCGACGCGATAGCAATCAAGCATTCGCCGAAGTGCTTTGTGTTTCAATCCACGCTCCCGCACGGGGAGCGACCGGGATTGGTCAGATTGATGCAGGCATTGAACTGGTTTCAATCCACGCTCCCGCACGGGGAGCGACTGCCATCGAATGTGCCTTCCTCGGTGTCCATGTAGTTTCAATCCACGCTCCCGCACGGGGAGCGACCAAACATTCACGGGGTGGGCGGTGACGGGTGAAGGGTTTCAATCCACGCTCCCGCACGGGGAGCGACCCGGGATCAGCAGAACCGCATCCCGGCTGTCAAGGTTTCAATCCACGCTCCCGCACGGGGAGCGACAGAAAGGAGGATCACATGGATAAAATTGTTTCAGTTTCAATCCACGCTCCCGCACGGGGAGCGACGTATCGTCATGGAAAAGTGGGAAATGCCGTCGGAAGTTTCAATCCACGCTCCCGCACGGGGAGCGACCGAGCCGTATGCTGCCGGGCGGCTGCGGATCTATGTTTCAATCCACGCTCCCGCACGGGGAGCGACTTAACAAATTGGTTTTGTTGTTGCTCCCTTAAAGTTTCAATCCACGCTCCCGCACGGGGAGCGACTTAACAAATTGGTTTTGTTGTTGCTCCCTTAAAGTTTCAATCCACGCTCCCGCACGGGGAGCGACGCCGTAAAGCCAATAACACAACCCTTCCCAGCATGTTTCAATCCACGCTCCCGCACGGGGAGCGACGAATTCGATAGCTTTTTAGTCATTGCATGTGACCGTTTCAATCCACGCTCCCGCACGGGGAGCGACGCACCATTGATGAAGGGGACACCTCAGACATCCAGTTTCAATCCACGCTCCCGCACGGGGAGCGACGTGGAGGCACTTTTTGTCATCGTTGACAAGGAAAAGTTTCAATCCACGCTCCCGCACGGGGAGCGACGCAGAGAGCACGAAGCAGCACATCGACGGCATCGAGTTTCAATCCACGCTCCCGCACGGGGAGCGACAACAGCCAGTGGTTGGCGCTGGGGCTGTACTCAGGTTTCAATCCACGCTCCCGCACGGGGAGCGACCTGGTGGGGCATGACCAGTACATTCTCAAGTTTGAGTTTCAATCCACGCTCCCGCACGGGGAGCGACCCTGTCGTCCATTCAGGCCGCACCAAAGTCAACAGCGTTTCAATCCACGCTCCCGCACGGGGAGCGACGGTTTGACAGGAACGGTGAACCCGTCATGAAGATGTTTCAATCCACGCTCCCGCACGGGGAGCGACTTCTTCATCAACGATTCCCAGGCGTTTTTCCTTGTTTCAATCCACGCTCCCGCACGGGGAGCGACTGGTGGGGCATGACCAGTACATTCTCAAGTTTGATGTTTCAATCCACGCTCCCGCACGGGGAGCGACTTTACAGATGGCCGGGAAGTGATGACAGCCATCAGTTTCAATCCACGCTCCCGCACGGGGAGCGACGTATCGACTGATAGTATGGCAAACAGCATCAATCGTTTCAATCCACGCTCCCGCACGGGGAGCGACCTCATTAATTCTACACATAATTATAGCCGATTAAGTTTCAATCCACGCTCCCGCACGGGGAGCGACTTGAAGAACTTATCAATTCTCTCTCCACATATCCAGTTTCAATCCACGCTCCCGCACGGGGAGCGACCTAAAATGACGTATCAGGAATTGCAGAACATAAAGTTTCAATCCACGCTCCCGCACGGGGAGCGACTCAACATTGACGACCGCATCAGCAAGGCCCACCGGGTTTCAATCCACGCTCCCGCACGGGGAGCGACTCTCTGAACAGTGACCTGCCTTTATGCCCAAAAAGTTTCAATCCACGCTCCCGCACGGGGAGCGACACAAGGGCGGCAGGCCGTTGGCATTTAAGTCCGAAGTTTCAATCCACGCTCCCGCACGGGGAGCGACGTCGGCACCTTCAAAGAATATCTTTGAGCCGGTAGGTTTCAATCCACGCTCCCGCACGGGGAGCGACCGGTTCACTTCTTTAATGTGATCTGCTTCAATGTGTTTCAATCCACGCTCCCGCACGGGGAGCGACTTTCTTCCATGCGTTCACCGTTTGTTCTGACACGTGTTTCAATCCACGCTCCCGCACGGGGAGCGACCAGGGTGAAATTATTGACTTATCTATCGACGAAATGTTTCAATCCACGCTCCCGCACGGGGAGCGACTCGATGAGATATACGGCGTTAAATTACCCCTTGACGTTTCAATCCACGCTCCCGCACGGGGAGCGACTTTTGTTGTTTTTTCACTTCGTCTTTCTCTGTCAGTTTCAATCCACGCTCCCGCACGGGGAGCGACGCTCTGTAATACCCTTTATCGTCTATGTCTAAACGTTTCAATCCACGCTCCCGCACGGGGAGCGACGAGCGCCCGTTTTCTGCTTAAAACCACCGATCTGGAGTTTCAATCCACGCTCCCGCACGGGGAGCGACGTACGATCCGGAAGTAAGGCGAAACGCAGAAACAGGTTTCAATCCACGCTCCCGCACGGGGAGCGACATGCGCAAATAGTTGAGGACTACCGAAGCACCGAGTTTCAATCCACGCTCCCGCACGGGGAGCGACGGACAGAGAGGTTCTGCTGCAGAAGATTTTTAGAGTTTCAATCCACGCTCCCGCACGGGGAGCGACCGGAAGACCTGCTGCGAGATGAAAGCTTTATCGAGTTTCAATCCACGCTCCCGCACGGGGAGCGACGGTGGGGCATGACCAGTACATTCTCAAGTTTGATGTTTCAATCCACGCTCCCGCACGGGGAGCGACTAAGCGGTACTGGGTGGCGTCGTTGATGGATTTGGTTTCAATCCACGCTCCCGCACGGGGAGCGACGCCCCAGCGCCAACCACTGGCTGTTAGTTGTTAAGTTTCAATCCACGCTCCCGCACGGGGAGCGACTAGGGCAGACGCGCGAAACGTCTGCCCGTTGGTTGTTTCAATCCACGCTCCCGCACGGGGAGCGACTAATGCACCTAGAGCACGAAACCGGGTGGATATGGGTTTCAATCCACGCTCCCGCACGGGGAGCGACTCAGGGGGACCCGGGGCCCAAAGGCGACACGGGAGTTTCAATCCACGCTCCCGCACGGGGAGCGACAAACGGATCGGAAACCGATTCAAGTTCATCATCGAGTTTCAATCCACGCTCCCGCACGGGGAGCGACGTACTGGATTCTGATTCAAGCCGTTCTCATCCTGAGTTTCAATCCACGCTCCCGCACGGGGAGCGACGAAATATCGACTATATTCAATTCGCGTGATTGGTCGTTTCAATCCACGCTCCCGCACGGGGAGCGACCCACCGTTTAAGATAGATTTTACAATCACGTACTGTTTCAATCCACGCTCCCGCACGGGGAGCGACTGAAATAGTCGCCCCCTCCACCGCTTGTGCCTCCTGTTTCAATCCACGCTCCCGCACGGGGAGCGACGCAACGGCTGACTCACTCAGTCGCACAAGCGGAGGGTTTCAATCCACGCTCCCGCACGGGGAGCGACGCGGATACCACCGAGAAAAGAGAGCCAATCTCCACGTTTCAATCCACGCTCCCGCACGGGGAGCGACGATAGCGGCTTTCATCGAGTCACCTCCAATCAAAGTTTCAATCCACGCTCCCGCACGGGGAGCGACCTCATTTTTTTATGCACAAGATCAAAAAGATTTCGTGTTTCAATCCACGCTCCCGCACGGGGAGCGACCACTCTCTCAGATAACCCCACCATCACGGTGGAGGTTTCAATCCACGCTCCCGCACGGGGAGCGACTTCAAATAAAAGTGATCAATGATTTCTACGATGATGTTTCAATCCACGCTCCCGCACGGGGAGCGACCTGCTGGTACGATGGCATGAATCACCCGCCATGCTGGTTTCAATCCACGCTCCCGCACGGGGAGCGACCCTAAAGACTGCCACCGGGCACGACTGGGAGAAAGTTTCAATCCACGCTCCCGCACGGGGAGCGACCGCACCTGACCCAGGTACTGGCAAGACGGCCAAACGTTTCAATCCACGCTCCCGCACGGGGAGCGACAGGCTCATAATACTGATTAACAACAAGCTCCATAGTTTCAATCCACGCTCCCGCACGGGGAGCGACGGAAATGGCTTTAGATAATCGATTGCAAAGGGTAGTTTCAATCCACGCTCCCGCACGGGGAGCGACGGCACAAAGAGAGCTGGACCACCACATCATGACAGTTTCAATCCACGCTCCCGCACGGGGAGCGACGTGATCCTCCTTTTTATTGGTCTGCGATTTGCAGGTTTCAATCCACGCTCCCGCACGGGGAGCGACCCAGCGGGAAAAGCACCTACGTAAAGGAAAAAATGTTTCAATCCACGCTCCCGCACGGGGAGCGACGCCAACGGATACGAGCGCAGTTCCCAGTCCATATGTTTCAATCCACGCTCCCGCACGGGGAGCGACCTGGACGTACCAGATGAAAAAGGCCACCAGGCTTGTTTCAATCCACGCTCCCGCACGGGGAGCGACGCAAAGGTTATCCATGTGTTAGGTGCGATATGGGTTTCAATCCACGCTCCCGCACGGGGAGCGACCTGGCCGTTTATGACGATGTTGCCCACCGCCAGAAGTTTCAATCCACGCTCCCGCACGGGGAGCGACGCACCGCCCGCGCCACCAATGGCCACGAATCCCTGTTTCAATCCACGCTCCCGCACGGGGAGCGACCGCCGGGCGGCGCAGGTATGTCAGGCAATATTTGAGTTTCAATCCACGCTCCCGCACGGGGAGCGACAGTGTTGAGCATGGTATAAGATGGTTACAGGGCCAGTTTCAATCCACGCTCCCGCACGGGGAGCGACGATAGGCCGGGAGCTGGTCACCGCCGACAGTGCTGTTTCAATCCACGCTCCCGCACGGGGAGCGACGCCGAGTACATGAAAGCACAAACCGGGGTACAGTCTGTTTCAATCCACGCTCCCGCACGGGGAGCGACAACTAGCGCGATTTTACCAAAGGGACACTGGCGAGTTTCAATCCACGCTCCCGCACGGGGAGCGACAAACGCAAATATTGAGGATTTAGATGCAACAGTCGTTTCAATCCACGCTCCCGCACGGGGAGCGACAAGGGGCGTGCATGGAATACGAGTACGCCTGTCGAGTTTCAATCCACGCTCCCGCACGGGGAGCGACCTACCATCAATTTTGTACCAGCGTCAAAGGTTGTGTTTCAATCCACGCTCCCGCACGGGGAGCGACCCGGGGCCGATGTGTATGAGATTGTCATGGACGACGTTTCAATCCACGCTCCCGCACGGGGAGCGACGCTCACTATGTGTGGTAAGATAGTGTCAAAGACTGTTTCAATCCACGCTCCCGCACGGGGAGCGACAAAAACACAAAACTTTATTTCGCACGAAGGGCAAGTTTCAATCCACGCTCCCGCACGGGGAGCGACATACCCACCCATGTAGGCGTGTTCATATCCTATTGTTTCAATCCACGCTCCCGCACGGGGAGCGACGTATATTTTACAGAGGAGGCCAACCAATGAAAAAGTTTCAATCCACGCTCCCGCACGGGGAGCGACGCAAACTGTCCATCAATACCCCTGGCGGCATTGTCGTTTCAATCCACGCTCCCGCACGGGGAGCGACGAAAAAGTGAAGCGGGAAGGGGCAAAACATCATGTTTCAATCCACGCTCCCGCACGGGGAGCGACAATCAATTCAGCCCAAGTCAGACCTATGGGTGTTTGTTTCAATCCACGCTCCCGCACGGGGAGCGACAGTATTTCTATCTAGTTAAGCATTTTCAATGGTTCTACAACTACTTTCCGCGAACTGTTTTCTTTCTGTGTTGAAACGCTCTTTAATGATAGTTAATTTTCGCTGTCATGTGGCATTTCCAGCTTGTGCGAACAAACCGGTAATTACATGGGCGCTTCAGGTTCGCAACGTCAAAAAATCATGGTACCTTCTGGATCATAAGCTTCTTTGGCACCAACATGTTCCACCCTGTTTTTCCAGTTTTTACCCAAAAAGTAGTAACGCAGACTGTCTTTTTCAGGGTCAATTTCATTTTCCAACATGTCTTTAAACTTTGCAAATTCTGTTGGATCCAGAAGGCATTCGAAAACAGAATTCTGGACCCGTTGGCCATAGTTAACGCACGTTTTCGCCACCATCCTCAGCCGCTTTCTGCCTGCTGCATCTTCTGTGTTAACATCATAGGTCACTAATACCATCATGACTGATCATCCTAACTCATCCGATAGGGTGGATAGAGGTCTAAATCTCCTCTGATGCAACGAGCCATTAAAAGTGCCTGGCAGTAGGGCAATAGCCCAATTTCAACTTTTTCCTGCATATATGGATGGTGCACCTGTTGTTGCTTTCTTTTTTGCCAGGCATCAATCACTGTTTTTCGGGAATCCTCTTTCAGGAGAAAAGCACCTGTTTCTTTTTCAATAAAATCCTTCGGGGATACCAGCCTGTTGTTGATCAGAGACAGTGCCAGCCGATCGGCCATGTAAGGCCTCAGCTCTTCCATGATGTCCAGGGCCAGGCTGGCTCTGCCTGGGCGCAGACGATGCAGAAATCCAACTTGCGAGTCTAAACCGACGGTTTCAAGGGCAGACGCACAGTCATGTGTCAACATGCTGTAGAGGAATGATAATAGGGCGTTGACTCTGTCCATGGGTGGCCGCCGACTTCTGCCTTCAAAAGAAAAGTCCTGCTTCTGTTGAAGGATCAGATGACGAAAAACACTAAAGTACTGTCGCGCCCCGTCACCCTCTATTCCCCGAAGCTCGTCCAACGATGTTGCGTTGAGAACTTTTGGCATCAATAGTTTTAGGTGGTTGGCAGTTGATTCCACTGAGGGTACGCCTGGATCTGATTTGTAATCACGGGTAAACCGATTCAGAACAGCTCTTGCATTGGTCAATTTCCCAACAATCACGCTTTTGCTGATCGCCACACTGTCGTCTTCACTGTCGTGCATCTCGTATTGTCTTTTTCGCAACAGGACGTTTCCCTTACCAGCAGGAGTCACCCGGGCCAACAGCCGGGCATTAGTGGTGTGAAAGGCCAGCGACACACCTCTTTCGGCACACAGATTCATGAGCGCCGGACTGGCCCCGGTATAACCCATGGTCACAATGCTTTCAAGATTATGGATGGGAACCCGGAACCGGATCTCATCATCCACTCGAATGACGACATTTTCCCCCTCTTTGCCAAGATGGGCATCAGAGGAAGTCACATAAAGGGTGTTTAGCAATTTTCGCATCTTCTCACCTGCCTTTTGTCCCCTTAATCCATCTTTGCGTCTTTAATCCATCAGTGTTTGGAGGTATTTCGCCACCGACTGACGTTTCGCCAGCTTCGGCATGCAATGTTGATACAGGCTGCAGTTGTCGCAGGCTTTTTTGTACTCGGGAGCAGGCAACCGTCCTTTTTCAAAGCAATCATACATGGCATTGGCGGTTTCAATGGTTTTTTGTCTAAGAAGTGAACTTAACGTCACCATTTCCCGTCGTCTTGTTTTTCCATAAAAGAGATGCCCTTCTGCTACCGGTATGTTAAATGTTTCTTCCAGGCACATTCCCTGCGCACACAACTGAAGTCGGTCCCAGTCGTTGATCTTTTTCTGTCCATGTTTGTATTCCACGGGCAATGGTTGCCATAAACCGGTTTTTCCTTTCAGCACGACCCCCTTCTCACCCCTATGGTACTCCACCACATCTGCCGTGCCATAAAGCTTTAGTCTGTCTGATCGAACAGGAACCGCCCGGGAGACGTAGATATGCTGTCTGGTTTCCTGATAAGAAGGATCATCGGCCTTTTGGTGCAGTTTTTGACCACTGTAAGTCAGTACATTATCTTGCCAGACATTTTCCAGGTGAATCAGCGCCCACTGCCGGGGACAAAAGGCGAAGTGCTGAATACCGCTGAGCATCAGGTATTCTTCTTGTGTGACATGACCCATGGACTCAATTCCCGTCAAGTATTTCCGGTACGAGGCCTTCCATTGGTTCTACCTGAATGACATAGTCGTCAATGTCTTTTGGTTCGGTAATGCCTTCTTTCAACGACACCTTCAGCGTGCGGTGCACTTTGGCGGAAGAATATTGACCGGTGGGGTTACCGTGCTCCCACCAAATCAGCTTATAGAGCTCCATGCTGCCCTCTGGTCTGGCCGAAGATGCATCGTTGTCAAAAAGATGGATCAACGCCTCTTTCATCAGCAGTGCATCTTCCTGAGAAAAACCTGTTCTGGTGGCCAGCTGGGGATTAATGCTGCCATAGAAAACATACGCCCCATGGTCGACGCGGTGTTTCATACCCATGGTGTCAGATCCTCTTTTGCTTCCATCCCCTTCACTGCTGACACTCTTGGTAATCTGAACCGTGGATGCGTTGACAGGCAGCACACTAAAGGCCGGATGAATGGAGACAGGGCCTCTGATCCCTTCTGATACGCCTTTGGCTTCAGACCCTTTAAAAGCAAAGAGCTGGCCAAAAGCACGGACATCATACCACTTTTCGCAGGAAAGTTTTCTCAGCAGCGCTTTGTCTTTAAACGCTTCTTTCGGCAGTTCACCGGTAGCCCTGCTGTAAAGACTGGGATACTCGTCGAATTTATAGTCGTCGGACTGGACAAAAATCCCCTGGCCCTTCTCCAATAACCGGTTTCTGATCTTGCGTTTCAGGCAAACATCCGAAATTTCTCCCAGGCCATCATAGGTCACCCGGGGTCGATTGCCGTTCAATGGGTCTCCGTTGGGATTTGCGTTTTTCACCATGATCACTGCTGCAAAGTCGATTTTGTTTTGAATCACTGCCATTCTTATTCTCCCCCTTCAGTTCCTTCAATTGGTTGATCCTGTGATTGACCCTGTGGTTCATCCTGCTGTTGCTGTTCTTCTGTATTTTTCCAGAGTGCCCGCTTTTGGCAGTGATAACCAAGTAAAAACTCACCCGTCAATTTTTTATCTGAAATAAAGTCATCTGCATCAAACAACGCCATCACTTCTGTCATGCGGTTGATGAGTCCCTTTCCCTTTGCCCCAAGGCGGGCTTTATAGGGATGCAGCGACAGCTCAATGCTGCGCCAGGTTGAAAACGGCCTTTCGGAGAAGCGCTGCATGAGTCTCAAGGCATTGGTTTGTCGCTGTTCGCCGCCTTCTTTCAACGCCCACTCTTCCAGATTGTCTGCCAGTGCCAGTAATCTGCCATAAAGGTAATCCCTTGTCTTCCTGTTTTCTTCCAGTGCCAATGCATATCCCTCCCTTTCACAATGTTTGCGATACATGGCGCAGGCAATGGTCAGTGTCTTCTCCCATTCCCATCTTTCCATCCCCAGGGGGCTGCTTGCCCGGCGCAGGGTTGTTTCCACCAAATCAAGGGGCAGGGGCACTCCATCCAACTGACATCTGAGTACCCGCTCCACCGTCTTATTCTGCAGGGTTTCATCCAGCCTTCTCCCATAGGCGGCTTCAGCTATGTCAAACGGGCTGGGCGCTGACACATACCGCTTGGGTGCACTCTCTTTTACCTCTTTGGACCATTTGGGGTTTCGATACGTATGTACCCAGGCCGCCGTCCGATGCCAGTTTTCAATGCGCTGGATAAAATCTTCCGGCACCAGTTCCCGATACAATCGAATGGACAACCGGCCCGTGGTGGCGGCATCCAGCATGATGATCATGACCTCTTTGGTATGCGCCAGCCTTTTCCGGTACCCATAGAGACACTGTTTCAGTGCTTCGAAAAATTCCTCGGCCGTATACGCCGTGCGCTGTCCACCGTCGTCACTTACATCTCCTCTTGATGAAAGGCCAAAATAATCAGCCATGGGATCGGGAACCACCTCCCCTTTTTGTGCCCAAGTGACCAGCGCAAGGCTTCCATTACGTACACCCTGCCTTTCAATGAGCCACCGCAGGGCATTGTGTGCTTTTTGGGTGACTTCAAAAGAGACCCCTGCTGTTTGATCCCCGTCATGAAACCTTCCCCGAAAAGTATAACCACTGTTATCATTGGCCGATATCAGCTTCGCCTTGTCTCCCTGATTGCGGAGTTTGGCAGGATGGCTCGACGCCAGTTCACTGTCCTGGCCTGTCACGTAGCAGAGTCCTTTAAAGGATTGCATGGATATATAGTAGCTGATCCAGGCATCATAGAGAGTGATGTCTGTCCACACTTCCCGCTGGGGGTTGCCTGGAATTTCAACAGCCCAACGTACAAAAGCATCGCTTTGGACTGCTGTCGGACTTAACACACGAAAAATTTCCGGCATGTTGTCCTTGTCATCTTTGGGCCACTCTACCAGCAGCTGGCCACCTTCATCTGTCCAGAGGCATTGACTGCTAATGAGGTCTGACACCAGCGTCCTTTTTTTGACATAGTGGTAAATGGCTGCCACTTTTTTATGTGTTGCCGGTGATTCGACCCATTGTTTCAGATCCTGACAGTAGCGTTCATAGGGCTCGCCGGGATTTTTCTTAAAGCCAGAGGTCACTGTTCCCCCATGAAGGTTAAAGTCGCCGGCCACGTACTGCAATTTGTCGCACAAAGGGTGGTTGACGGGTTTGACGCCTGCCCGGGAACTTGAACTCTCGGTGCAGGGTATGATGGTCTGGCTGTCTGCTGCCGGGATAATGGAAGCCCTTAGGTAATTGCCTTCACCATCAATCACGACGGTGATCTGTGCTTTTTGAGTGGTGTGGCAAATTGGCAGGAGCACCGGTGCGTCTTCACCCTTAATGACCCCCGCCAGTTGTTTGTTTTCTTCATAAGTTTCGTATAGCTTTTGAATCCAACTCATCGCGACTCCTCCTGCCATACATCTGCCAAAGACAGGTCGTCTTCCAGTGGGATCGCCTGGATGCTTTCAAGCGTCATGGGCCGAACATTTTTTCGAATATCGCAGGCATCCGGAGTGATGAAATCCACAATACCCTGCTTCATGTGTGGTGTCCAGAAGCGTGAAACCAGGATTTCCTGACCCGTTTCACTTGGGTAATCGAAGCCATGGAACATAAGCCCGAAGCTTAGCTGATCGTATTGATCATAAAACCCTTCGCCGTCCCCAAAAGTGCAGGGCTCCACATAGGCCTGGCATTCCCGGGTACCCAGAAAAACATCCCGCCTCCCACCTCTTTCAATCATGCGACGGGCCATAAAGTAATGTTTATTCTCATTTCTGTCATGGCTTAGGTCTGGCCTGTTTTCATTCCACACGAAATGAGCCTCCACCTGATACGCCACGTCACGCAAATAAGTATAGATGGATAAATCATTGCCGCCACTGTACTTCAATGGCTTCACATTTTTACTTTCCGTCCGTATGGCTTTTATCACCCGCACCCGGTCAATCACCCAGACAATGGTGGGTTTCCAGTAGATGGATTCCAGAATGCCCTTCAGCGCCTGGTAGGTGGGTATTTGGTACGATGATTTTTCGCCGCCCACGCGTGTTAGTGGGTCAGAAAAAAGGGCGTACCTGCCGTAAACGGTGAACGCAACTGTGTTTGCATTTTGCATTTTCTCCCCCCTTTGGATTGGTTCCTCATCAGAATGTCATGGTATCCATGGTTTGAAGCGCACCTTGCAGCTGAAGTCCTTTCTCTCGAGAATAGTGCCGGCCATTGAGGTAATAGATGCCTGATCCCTGGGTTGTTTCATGAAGGGCCCCTTCGGCCACAAGACGATTGAGCTCATGGGCATAACAATTCACGGCGTATTGCTGTGACAGCTTCAGAAGTTCTCCAGGACTGTCCCAGGGGCTTAATCCACATAGCGACTTGATGATTCTCTCCCCCTCCTCTCCATAGGGCACGATGACACCCTGTGTGCTTTTATCAATGGCCTGAAAAGCCTTAGCCGCCGTCTGGAAAGACTGGCGCAGCAACATGTCAGGACTCTGTCCATTGATGCGTTGATAGGCACCAACGGCCTGGGGGTTCTCTGCCAGCAAATCAAACAGGCAGCTGTCATTCCCTACTCCTGCGGAGCGGGGAAGGGGGTAACTCATTTCACTTTGACGCTGATAAAAATAGTACTCATAATACCGGTTCATGGCCTTTGCACTCAGCAGATCCTCATCGAAATCACCCGGGTTGTTATGATATTCATTCAGCAGACGCAACGTCACTTCTTTTCCCTCGCGTATATCTGTCAGTCTGCTGAGGTTTTCGTTTTGAAGTTGGAAAAGGAACAATTGACCCTGGGAAATTTTCCCATGGCGATTGCACCGCCCCGCCGCCTGCTGAATGGAATCAAGACCGGCGAGAGCTCTGAAAACGGTGGTGAAATCAATGTCTACGCCAGCCTCTATCAGCTGTGTGCTGATACAGATCACCGGTTTTTTCTCATTTAGGCATTGATTGACATCCTCCAGAATCTGCCGGCGGTGGGCAGGGCACATATGGGTACTCAGATGAAAGACTTTTGTTTCGCTTCCTGTTTCATTTCGAATATCGTCCACAGCATCGTACACCAAGGCGGCATCTTTCTTGGTATTGAAAATCGCCAGTACTGAAGCGGTTGTTTCTGCAGCAGTCATAATTTTTCCTGCCAGAACCTCGTGTGTCCAGTAATTCCCATGGGTTTCGTCATTCACCTTTACCCGTTTGAACTGTTGAAAGAGGGCTTTCACATCGGGGGTGATTTCAGAAATGGCCTTGGAAGAAAGCGCTCTTGAAGCAGGTTGCACCGCTTCCAGCAGCGGCTGGGTGGCTGTGCACAAAACAACCGTGCTGTGACACGCCTTTACCAGAAATCGAATGGCCAGGTTGACCATATGGGTGCATCGAACAGGCAGTGACTGAATTTCATCGAAAATGATCACCGCTCTGGTCATTTGATGGAGACGTCGAACCGGGCCGGTGCCTGATCCAAAAAAAGATTCAAGAAATTGGACCATGGTGGTGAGCACCACGGGAGCATCCCAGTTCTGTGTCCAGAAATGATCGTTATCAGGCACTTCCCGGCGGGGATCAAGGTTGGAATGATGCTCCATGACAATGGCCGGCTCTCCCGCCTCTGTTTCCAGTATGTTTCTGATGGTGCGGGCATTCTGATCGATGATGGCTGTATAGGGCACCACGTAGATGATGCGATCCATCTGATGCTGCTGCGCATGGTGAAGCGCAAACCGAAGGCTTGCCAATGTTTTGCCTCCCCCAGTGGGGACCGTCAGGCGAAAAACGCCTGGCTCCTGGGTTGCCATTTCCCGGCATCGTTCTGAGACTTGCTGCCGATATCTGTCGATGTCGTTGGTGACTGTAAATTGACTTAGCGTTGCTTCAAGCCGTTGCGTCAAGGTTATCCATGATATGTACTGCCCATCTGGCCGCTGCAACGCCACCGTGGGATTTTGATGGTCGATGGTATCCACCCGGTCGGCATCCAGCAGGGTTGAAAAGAGCATGCGTGTCAGTAGGCCCAATTTAAAAGCTCTCGTGACCCGGTCATCTTCTGCTTCCATCACTTTATTGATCACGAGGTGAAGGGACTGTTCCAATGCTGGATCAGCTGCCTTCAGATACATTTTTTCTTTGAAATCATCAGGCAAATTGGTCATCACTTCGTCATAATGTGTTCGCAATTTGTCTTTATCCATGCGCTCCAGAAATCGATTCTCCCCATCTGGCGCAAGGCAGTCGATGAGTTCCGAGTGATGTGAAGCTGTGATCAGCGGCAGCAACTGTCGGGAGAGTACATTGCCTGGCATTGCTTTCAAATGCTGATATAACCACTGGGCTCCTGCCGTTGAGTGGTCAATACTTCCTCTGCCCATGCGTTGCTGCGTGCCGGAAGTTGTGGGCAATCCTTCGGCCGACCGGATATAATCATTAAAGGCCTGGCTTGCCTTTCCCAGATCATGGACGAGACCACACAGGGAAGCGGGTTCCTGGAGACTGATTTTTGACGCATTGGCGGCGGCGCGGTCACTCACATTTGCCAGGTGAGACCACACATCCTGAATGGTGCCGTCTTCTCTGCGGTAATGGGCCACAAATTGATTTGTCTGTTCTTTATCATGAATTTGTTTGGACATGAAACCCCTCCCATGTTCCCACTGCCCCTATTATATAATGAATTCAAGGAATATTGTGCTTATTTTACTATTTTGTTTTACTTTTTGTTTGTTCTTTTTTCTGCACGTAAAAAGACCCCACAGAATCTGTGGAGTCTCGGGTTGCTGACAACATCTGCGAAGCCAAGGGATCTGGTCAGAGCTGCCTTGAAAATTTGGCAAACCAAACGCGTCCTCCTATGCCTGCAGTGCCTTTTCCAGCATCTCTTTGGCTAGTTTGGGGTTGGCCTGGCCGCCGGTGGCTTTCATCACCTGACCCATGAGGAAGCCCAGTGCCTGTTTCTTGCCGCTGTGGTAGTCTTCCACTGAGGCGGGATTGGCTGCCAATACCTGGCTGATGATGGCCGACAATTCGTCGGTGCCGCTGATTTGCTTCAGGCCTTTCTCTTCCACAATGGCTTCTGGATCTTTGCCAGTGTCATACATTTCCTGAAAAACTTCTTTTCCCACGGTGCCGCTGATGGTGCCTGCCTCTACCAACTCGATGAGTTTTGCCAGATGATCTGCCTGCAGGGGCTGATCTTCGGCTTCGGTGTCGGTTTCTTTCAGGCAACGGAGGAGATCCCCCAGAATCCAGTTGGCGGCCGCCTTGGCACTGGCACCGGCTGCCACAGTTTCTTCAAAGAAGCGGCTGAGGGCTTTTTCGCCGGTGAGAATGGCGATTTCCTTTGGCGTGAGTCCGTAGGCCTCACTGAAGCGAAGGGCTTTGGCCGCCGGAAGCTCCGGCAGGGTGCTTCTGGCCGCTTCAATGGCGGCTTCTGCAATCAGAATGGGCTTCAGATCCGGCTCGGGAAAATACCGGTAGTCGTGGGCATCTTCTTTCGTGCGCATGGAGATGGTGCGGCCTTTGGCGGCATCCCAGCGGCGGGTTTCCTGCACCACTTTATGGCCTTCGCCAAAGCTGTACAGCTCCATTTGCCGTTTTTCTTCCTTTTCCAGGGCTTTTTGCAGTTCTTTGAAGGAGTTGATGTTTTTCAGCTCCACTTTTTCATTGAGGGCTTCCTGGCCATAGGGCCGCAGGGAGATGTTTCCGTCGCAGCGCAGAGATCCCTGCTCCATGCGGCAGTCGGAGACGCCGGCGTACTGGAGCACTGCCCGCACTGCCCGAAGATATGCCACAGCTTCTTCAGGCGACCGCATATCTGCCTCTGAGACAATTTCGATAAGAGGCACGCCCACCCGGTTGTAATCGATATAGGAAAGTGGCTCGTATTCGTCATGCAGCAGTTTGCCTGCATCTTCTTCAATGTGAATGCGGTGGATGCGGATGGTTTTCTTCTCCCCGTTCACTTCAATATCCACAGTCCCGCCGGTGCAGATGGGCAGGTCGTACTGGGAGATTTGGTAGGCTTTGGGCAAATCAGGATAGAAATAATTTTTTCGGTCCATTTTACTGACGGTTTGCACTTCGCAGCCCAGGGCCAGCCCAGCTTTAATGGCCATGTCCACTACCGCCTGATTCAGCACCGGCAGGGTGCCGGGAAGTCCCATGCACACCGGGCAGGTGTGCTGGTTGGGAGCGGCTCCAAAGGTGGTGGGGCAGTCGCAGAAAATCTTGGTTTTGGTATCAAGCTCTGCATGAATTTCCAGTCCGATGACGGTTTCCCACTTCATTTCAGCACCTCCTTGGCTACCGGGCTTGTAAGATCAAGGCCCAGGGTTTGTTCCAGCTGGTAGGCCACATGCAGCAGCTTGGATTCCTGTAGATGGCCGCCGATGAACTGAACGCCCACCGGCAACCCGGATTTGGAAAATCCACCAGGAAGGGAGAGTGCCGGCAGGCCCGCCAGGTTCACATCGACGGTGAAAATGTCACCCAGGTACATTTCCAGGGGATTGTCGGTTTTTTCTCCCTGCACATAGGGCAGGGCGGGCGTCACTGGCCCCAGCACCAGGTCGTAGGTGCTGAAAATAGTGGTGAACTGTTCCCGAATCTGATTGCGCAGCAGCTGTGCCCGGTGGTAGTAGGCGTCGTAGTAGCCGGAGCTGAGAGCATAAGTGCCCAGCATGATGCGCCGCTTGACTTCGCTGCCGAAGGCTTCTGAACGGGTTTTCAGCATCAGTTCTTCCAGATTTTCAAAGCTTTCAGGCCGGTAACCGTACCGAATACCGTCGAAACGGGCCAGATTGGAACTGGCTTCGGCGGAAGAAATCAGGTAATAGGCGGAAAGCCCGGCATCGGAGTAGGGCAGTGACACTTCTTCAATGACCACTCCCAGGGATTCAAGGGTGGCTGCCGTTTCTTCCATCACCCGGCGGATTTCCGGATCAATGCCTTCCTGACGGTATTCTTTGGGAAAGGCGGCTTTCATGCCTGTGAGAGGGGCTTCAAGGCCGGCAGTGTATGAAGCCGTTGGCGCATATTGGAGGCTGGAGGCATCCCGACGGTCGTGGCCCGCCAACACGTCCAGTGCCAGGGCGCAGTCTTTTACGTTTTTTGTCATGGGGCCAATCTGATCAAGGGAAGAGGCAAAGGCAATCAGGCCGTAGCGGGAAACCAACCCGTAGGTGGGCTTCAGCCCCACCACGCCACAAAAAGCTGCCGGCTGGCGAATGGAACCGCCGGTGTCTGAACCCAATGCCAGGGAAACGGTGCCGGCGGCCACGGCGGCGGCTGAGCCGCCGGAGGAGCCACCAGGTACCCGGGCGAGGTCCCAGGGGTTGGATGTCACCTGAAAGGCTGAGTTTTCGGTGGTGGAACCCATGGCAAATTCGTCAAGGTTGGTTTTTCCCACGATCACCGCACCAGCGGCTTGCAGCTGGCTGGTAACGGTGGCATCGTAAGGAGGCACAAAATCTGCCAGCATTTTGGAGGCACAGGTGGTAAGAATGCCATCGGTGCACATATTGTCTTTCAGTGCCACGGGCACGCCGGCCAGCGGCCCCAAAGGCTCTCCGGCGGCAAGCTGTCTGTCCAGCCGGTCTGCCTGTTCCAGGGCAGCGGCGTCACACACTGTCAGATAGGCTTTCACTTTCGGCTCTGTTGCTGCAATGCGCTCAAGGGCAGCTGCCGTCAGTTCCCGGGCAGATACCTGCCGGGTGATGAACTGGTGATGCTGTTCCTGCATGGTGCTTGTGGTGGTGTTCATGCTGCCGCCTCCTAATCCAGTATTTTGGGAACGACGATGAGGCCGTCTTTCCGCTGTTTCACGTTTTGATGGAGCTTCTCCTGGTCTTCAAAAAGCCGGGACTGGTCTTCCCGCAGGGGCACCGGGGCCGCCTGGCTGGGGTCGAAAGCGGTGGCCTTTGAAAGGTCGTAGCCATCGATGACGGCAAAATGGGCCAGTATATCGTCAAATTCCCGGGTCATTTGCAGGGTTTCTGCTTCTGTGAGAGACAGGCGGGCCAACTGGGCCACCTTGGTCACTTCTTCAGGCTTAATACGCATGGTCACATCCTCCTTTATGGGAGTGTTCAGTTTGTCAGTGTCAGGTTTGTACACATCCGGTTATCACGCATCAACGCTTTAAGGTGTCAGACGTTTCATATCCCGGGGCAGCAGGGTGGCTTCCCGGATGTTGGTCAGGCCGCACAACTTCATGGTGAGCCGTTCAAGACCGATGGCCAGGCCGCCGTGGGGAGGCATGCCGTACCGAAAGGATTCGGTGTAGAAGGCAAAATCATCCGGGTTCAGGTCAAAGGCTTTCATGTTGCTGACCAGGTGCTGGTAGTCGTGAATCCGCTGACCGCCGGTGGTGATCTCCAGTCCATTCAGCAGCAGATCGAAGCTGCGGGTGACCGTGGGATCATCTTCAAAGGGCATGGTGTACACAGGCCGCTTGGCAGTGGGGTACCGGGTGATGAAGACAAAGTCGGTGTCATAGGTTTCCCGAATATAGGCTGACAGCAGCTTTTCACCCTCTGCATCCAGGTTTCCCGGCGGGGAAGCCTTGCCGTATTTTGCCTGGAGAATTTCCTGGGCTTCCGCCAGGGGCAGCCGGGGGATGGTTTTTACAGCAGGCAGGGTGACACCCAGCAGTTCCAGCTCTGCCTGACAGTGTTCCTGGAGGTAGGGCATGAGGAACCGCATGAAGCCTTCTTCCATGGCCATGATATCTTCTTCGCTTTCGATAAAACCCATTTCCAAATCAAGGCTCACATATTCGTTCAGGTGCCGCCAGGTGTTATGCAGCTCGGCCCTGTAGGCGTGGCCAATTTCAAAGACCCGTTCGAAACCGGCACCCACCATCATCTGCTTGTAAAACTGGGGGCTTTGGGCCAGAAAGGCCCGGGTATCAAAGTACTTGACAGTGAACATTTCTGAACCGCCCTCGGTGCCGGCAGAAAGGATTTTAGGCGTATGAATCTCTGAAAAATGGTTGGCGGTAAGGTACTGACGGAAGGCTTCCACAATGGCCTGCTGCACCACGAAGGGAGCCCGGGTTTTGGGCTGGCGCAGGCTGATGGTGCGATGGTCCAGTTTGGTTTCCAGGTGAACCGCCTCTTCCCGGTTCACGGCAATGGGCAGCACCTCATAGTCGGGTTTCCCCACAATGGTGATGGACGCCACGGCCACTTCCAGCCCCCGGGGGGCTTTTTCATTGGCCTGGCAGATACCTTTCACTTCCACTGCTGCTTCCAGGCGCAGCCCTTCCTTCTGGCTTTCCTCCAGCACCAGTTGTACCAGGCCGGTTTTATCCCGCAGCATCACGAAGGTGATGCGCCCCAGATCGTGAATGCGATGAACCCATCCCTTTAACAAGACTTCCTGATTCAATTCTCCCTGCAGTGTTTTCACATAGGTTCTTTCCATGATCAAAACTCCTTCCATTATCAACATCATTACCCCTGTTAAGCAGCGGTACCCATACAAAAAACCCGTCCATTGCACAGTCTGAGACTGTTGCAAGGGACGGGTTATCTTTTCCGCGGTGCCACCCTGATTAATTTGGCTTTCACAACCAAATTCACTTTTCGGTACGGAAAAGCGGCGCTTTTCGATACCTGTTCCCTGTAACGGGGGACGGCCGTCCGAGTCTACTGGGCGTAGGTGTGTCACCATTGCCGGTTCGGTCGGATGCTCCTGGGTGTTCTTCAATCCGTTCCGCCTGCCGGGCTCACACCTTCCCCGGCTCGCTGAGAGTTGGATACTGGATTTACTCTCCCGTTCAACGCATGTTGCTGTTGGATTGTGAATTATTATAACGAAATGAAAAAGATTATGCAAGCTTTTTTTGAAATATTGATCGCCGGCATTCCAAGATAACTCAAATGCAGGTGTGGTGAAGATTTATGGGTTCACCCAATGAGGGTTGGCATCAATGAGCGCTTTCACTTCATCGGCAGAAATGGCAAAATTCAGGTTTTCTGATTCTGTCACTTTGAAAGTGGTGAGACCCAGCAGTTCTCCCTTCATGTTCAGCAGGGCTCCCCCGGAGTTTCCCGGTGAGATGGGGGCCGAAATCTGAAGGTAGCTGGTGTTATCAAACTGTCTGATCCCAGAAACAATACCGTCTGAAACGGTATTCATGAGACCCCGGGGGCTGCCGATGGTGACAATGCGCTGGCCCGCCGACACTGTGTCAATGCTTCCCAGGGGGATGGGCTGTAAACTGATGTCCCGTGTTCTTTTAAACTGAAGAAGCGCCAGGTCTTTGCTCCTGTCGTATCCCAGCAGCATAAGTTCCCACTGACCAGCCACTCCCGTATCGGCATCAAGCGTTGCCTTGACCAGGTAGGGAGAGTCTTCGATCACGTGAAAGTTGGTGATCACATGCCCCTGGCCACTGATGACCACACCCGATCCCTGGCTTTCCCCCGCTTCCAGCAGTACCACACTTTTTTTCAGTGAGGCGATCTGTTCCATGGATTTTTCAAGGGGTTCTTCCAATCGAAGATATGCAGCAGTCATTTGCATGGGAGGTTGCGCCAGCAGCGGTACCTCTTCTGATTCCGCCGGCGGCACATCCCCACTTTCATTTTCATCCAAAGAAATCATGCTGTCAAAGGAGCTTTCAGTACCCTGGCTGGGGCTTTCGGCAACAGCTGGTGCTGATCCAGGATTCTCTCGAAAGTATTGAAAAAGCAAAAATCCGGCTGTTCCGTAGACAAAAAGTAGCATGAAAGTAAACCCGGCAATCATGGTGATGGCCAGGGATTTGGAGACGGTTTTTGTTTTTGTTGCCGGGGCTTCTTTTGCCTGCCCGGTTTTTTTCGCTGGCATTTTGATCACCACTGATTTTCATTCTTGTAGCTGCTGCATTGCCCGAACACTCATGAAAAAACCGCTGCAAGCTCTTTTTGGCAAAGATGCCATCATCATTCGGCTTTCATTTTAACACGGCCTGTCTGAAATGTACAGACAGGCCACAGAAAAAGCGTTCATCTTTCATTCTGACTTGCAGCAGGAACTCATCTTAATTCGATCTTTGTGCGCTGTTGCAGGTATTATAATGCATGGCTGATGACACTGTGATTGCTGTCGCGAATCGATTGATGGGGAAGCTACTCATGAGACTCCCAGCCTGAAAGATACGCTTGCTGCTCACTGGTGAGGCTGTCGATGGAAAGCCCCATGGCAGCCAGTTTCATATGTGCCACCCGGTCGTCAATTTCACGGGGAATAGCATGGACGCCTGGCTTCAGAGTATCTCTGTTCTGCAGCATATGCAGCACTGCCAGCACCTGAATGGCAAAACTCATATCCATGATTTCTGCGGGATGACCGTCACCGGCACCCAAGTTCACCAGGCGTCCCTCTGCCAGCAGGTTAATCCAGCGTCCGTCAGAGAGTCGGTAGCCTCTGATGTTGGCCCGCACCTCTTTTTCTTCCACTGCCAGTGCCTGAAGTTCAGGAATATCAATCTCCACATCAAAGTGACCGGCGTTGGCCAGCAGCGCACCGTCTTTCATGCTGGCATAGTGGCAGCCACGAATCACCTGGCGGCAGCCTGTTACTGTAATGAACACATCACCCAATGGTGCCGCTTCATCCATGGTCATCACCTGGTAGCCATCCATGGCGGCTTCCAGTGCTTTCACCGGATCCACCTCACACACCACCACATGGGCTCCCAATCCCTGAGACCGCAGGGCAACCCCTCGGCCACACCAGCCATAACCGGCCACCACAACGGTTTTTCCTGCAACAATCAGATTGGTGGTACGGTTGATGGCATCCCAGACAGACTGGCCGGTACCATACCGATTATCGAACAAATGCTTGCAGAAAGCATCATTCACTGCCATCATGGGGAATTCCAGCTTGTTTTGAGCAGCACGGGCCCGCAGCCGCAACACGCCTGTGGTGGTTTCTTCTGCCCCGCCATAGAGGTTTTTCAGAAGTTCCCGTCGCTCCTGATGCAACAGGTGCACCAGGTCACCGCCATCATCGATGATGAGTTGTGGTCCAATATCAAGGGCTGCCAGGAGGTGCTCGGTGTATTCTTCCGGCGTGGCCTGATGCCAGGCATAGACAGCAAGGCCGTCTTCTGCCAGTGCCGCTGCAATGGCATCCTGAGTGGAAAGAGGGTTGCTGCCGGTCACTGCCACCTGGGCTCCCGCAGACGCCAGCACCTTGGCCAGGTAAGCGGTTTTTGCTTCCAAATGAATTGACATGGTCAGACGAATACCCTCCAATGGGCGGGATTTCAGAAAATCAGCCTCCAACTGTCTCAACAGGGGCATGTGACGAATGACCCATTCGATCTTTTGATGGCCTTCCGCTGCCAGGGCAGCGTTGCGAATCATACTTGGTTTTGTCAATGTGGTCACCTCTTTTAGTTTTTAATTGATCTTCTCCAGTGAAAAATATAGGGAAACAGGGAAACTAAGAAGATCCACGGGGATTCGAGACACTGCGCAAGATCACCAGATTTCTCTGCTTCAAGAGATCCACCTCGCGACCCTTCATCGGTCCTTTCACCATTTTTACCACGGGCCGCGTGTGAAAAGGACTATTGGTTTTTTCCACGACCCCCAGACTGCCGTCGTTCATTTCCACGAGTGAGTTCAAGGGATAGGGATTGATGTTTTTAATGAACTCTTTCACCAGTCGGGGATTAAACTGCAACCCGCCGTCGCCCATGATATATTCAAACACCTCTGACACCGGGTGGGCTTTTCGGTAAACACGATCGCTAATCATGGAATCAAACACATCTGCCAGTCCGATAATCTGCCCGAAAAGGGAGATGGCTTCACCGGAAAGACCCTCCGGATAGCCGGTTCCATCCCAACGCTCCTGATGCTGCAGCACCGGCAGTAAAATCGTTTCTTCCAGCTGGGTGTTTTCCTTTAGAAAACGGTAACCCAGGCGGCAATGGCTCTGAATCATCTCATACTCCTTTGGGCTCAACTTCTCCTTTGCCAGTATGTGGGCGGGGACAAACAGCATGCCCACATCATGGAGCATCGCTGCCAGTCCCAGTTTTCGCAGCTCTTCCCGATCCAGGCCAAGACTCGTGCCCAGCAGCAGGGAAACAATCATGGTGCCCACCGAGTGCTGGTAAAGGTACTCCTGAGCATTTCTCATGTCCAGTACTTTTTTCATGATGGCTTTTTCACTAAAAAAATCTTCCACCACTGATCCCATCATGGCACGAATGATGTTCAGCCCAATTTCTTCCGGACCGGCATCCTCCATTTCAGAGATGCTGGATAAATGCCGAAGTTGGAGTATCGTTTTCTGCTGAAAGTCAGGTCGAATCACTGCATCTATCTGGTATTCAATGTCGTCTTCATACACATCAACCGTTTCGTGGCCTTCCATCATTAATCGTGCGCGCACAAAAACCGTCATGAAGGTACCTTTATCATACATCAACTGTCCCGTGGCATCGTACACAGGCTGAGCCAACCGGTCTTTTTCAGCTGCAAAACTGGTTTTTACGCGTTTCATCCCTTACTCTCCTGTTCTATTCCTTTAGCTGCGTCTCTCATTTTGCGGCGCTTCAATACCTTTTATGCCTTTTCATACGCCGAGTCTGGTCACTTTTTCTTTTACTGACCACAATCTTATTATATCCCATTATTCAACCATCCACAATGCCGGTGGCAGAATGACCACTCACCCAGCCGGGTTACTTTCCATTCAGTTAGCAGAGTCTGTCTGCCTATTCTCATCGCAAAAATATTTTGTCAAACATATCTGAATGGGGTATAATGAAGGGGCAACTGATGGGAGACATTTGTGCATACCACGAAAACAAAGGAGGAAGAGGTGTGAAAAAAAGTTTATTGCTGATCATGATGCTGCTACTGAGTTTATCACTGGTGTTGAGTGGCTGTGGCGGTTCCCAGCCTGCTGCTCCCGCACCCGCAGAGCCCGCAGAAACAGAAAGTGGCGAGACCCCTGCAGCAGACGGTGATGTCATCCGAATTGGTGTTTTTGAACCCATGACGGGAGCCAACGCTGCCGGTGGAGCCCTGGAAGTTGAAGGGGTGGAACTGGCAAACGAGCTGTATCCCACAGTTTTGGGAAGACCCGTTGAGTTTGTGGTTGTGGACAATCGCTCTGATGTGGTTGAAGCTGCCAACGCTGCTTCCCGCCTCATCGAACGGGAGAATGTGGTTGCCGTCATCGGCAGCTGGGGCAGCGGTTATTCCATGGCTGCAGGTCCCATCTTTGAAGGCGCTCAGGTGCCTGCTGTGGCCGCATCTGCCACCAATCCGCTGGTGACACAGGGCAATGACTATTATTTCCGCGTCTGCTTTATCGACCCATTCCAGGGTACGGTTATGGCCAACTATGCCTACAACAACCTGGGTGCCCGTAAAGCAGCCATCATCCGCGAAGTCTCCAACGACTATGCCGTTGGTCTTGCCAGCTTCTTTGAAGCAGCCTTCAAGGAACTCACAGGCGACGCTGATGCCATTGTTGAAATTTCTGATTACCAAACCGGTGACCAGGATTTCTCCTCTCAATTACTGAATGTCAGCTCCAAGAATCCTGATGTCATCTTTGCACCGGGCAACTTCACCGAGTCTGCGCTGGTCATCAGCCAGGCAAAAACCCTGGGTATAGAAATCCCCTTTATTGGCGGAGACACCTGGGAAACACCTGAGTTCATTGATATCGGCCAGGACGCCGTTGAGGGTGTCGTGTTCTCCACCTTCTTTGATGCAGATGCGCCGCTCACAGAAGAAACCGATGTCTTCCTGCAGGCTTATCGTGCCAAGTATAACCGGGAACCTGCAGCTGTTACTGCATTGGGATACGATGCCTACATTCTGATTCTCGATGCCATTGAACGTGCTGGCACCACCGACGGCCCTGCATTGCGGGATGCCATCGCTGCCACTTCCGGATTCCCGGGAGCTGCCGGCATCATTACCCTGAATGCCGATGGTGATGCAGAGAAAAACGCTGTTATCAAAACTGTACAGGATGGTTCCTTCACTTACCTCGACACTGTTGAACCTCAATAACCACATCCGGTGATTCTTTCACCTGATCAAGACCGATCCCATCAACTGAACAGTATGCTTCCCTTCCTGTCAGGAGGGGAAGCATCTGTTTGAACAATCCTTTTCTTATATGATTTCTGACAGGAAAGCTACTCCAATCCATTACGGGTGGTGACAAGATGTCTTTTGACTTATTCATGCAGTACCTGACCAACGGGATCTCTCTGGGCAGTCTTTACGCTCTGATTGCCATTGGTTACACCATGGTGTACGGGATTCTTCGACTCATCAACTTTGCCCACGGAGAAATTTTTATGATGTCTTTATACTTTGCTTTTTATGGGGTGGCCCTCTTTGCCCTGCCCTGGTACATTACCTTTGTGGTGGCAATCCTGATGACCGCCCTGCTGGGAATGACGGTGGAACGAGCCGCCTATAAGCCCCTGCGCCATTCTCCCCGAATTACCATCATGGTTTCCGCCATTGGGGCTTCCTTCTTTCTTCAAAACCTGGCGGTGGTTATTTTTGGCGGACGTCCCAAGGCATTCCCAACAGTACCGCTTTTCACACAGGTGATCCGCATCGGCAATATTTCCATGCAGGCCCTCACTCTTTATATTCCCGTGGCCACAGTGGGTTTACTGGTTGGCCTTCATTTTCTCATTCATAAAACCAAAACCGGACTGGGGATGCGGGCCGTCTCCAAAGACCATGACACCGCCCGTCTCATGGGTGTCAACGTGGACCGCACCATCACCATCACCTTTGCCATCGGTTCTATTCTGGCTGCCTTCGGCGGCATCATGTGGGGCATGAAATTTCCCCAAATCGTTCCCACCATGGGGCTGATTCCCGGCCTCAAGTGCTTTATTGCGGCTGTGGTGGGCGGCATTGGCAATATTTCAGGGGCTGTACTGGGAGGCTTTATTCTGGGTATTGGCGAGATCATGCTCATTGCCTTTCTTCCCGGACTCACAGGCTATCGGGATGCCTTTGCCTTTATTTTACTAATTGTCATCTTACTGGTGAAACCCACTGGTTTGATGGGCGAAAAAACAGCAGAGAAGGTGTAACCATGAAGATGAACCAGAAAAAACGGAATCTGATCCTGAATCTGGCGGCCATTCTGGTGCTTTTCCTTTTCCTGATGTACGCCAACTCAAATTTCAGTTCCTATAACATTCGTATTCTCAATTTGTGTGCCATCTATGCCATTCTGGGCATGAGCATGAACCTGATCAACGGTTTCACCGGACTGTTTTCTCTGGGCCACGCCGGCTTTATGGCTGTCGGTGCCTATACCACCGCTCTTCTGACCATGTCTCCGGCAGTTAAGGAACAGAATTATTTCCTGGAGCCCATTGCAGCACCGCTTGCCAACCTCAATGCTCCTTTTCTGGTGGCCATTCTGGTGGGCGGTTTTCTCTCGGCGGTGGTGGCTTTTTTCATTGGAGCACCAGCCCTGCGTCTCCGGGGCGATTACCTGGCCATTGCCACTCTGGGATTCTCTGAAATCATCCGCATTGTCATCACCAATACCCAAAGCATCACCAACGGTGCTCTGGGCCTGAAATCCATTCCCACCACCACAAATCTCTGGTGGAGCTTTGGGGCTGCCCTGGTAACGCTTTATATGATGTTCGCCATTGTGAACAGCAGTTACGGAAAAGCCTTCAAAGCCATTCGGGAAGATGAAATTGCAGCTGAAAGCATGGGCATCGATCTGTTTAAGCACAAGGTACTGGCTTTTGTCATCGGTGCCTTCTTTGCCGGTGTTGGCGGCGGCCTGCTGGCCAGTCTCCAGGGGGCTGTCAACCCGCTGATGTTCCGCTTTGTTCTCACCTTTAACGTGGTGCTTATCGTGGTGCTGGGCGGCATGGGCAGCATGAGCGGTTCTGTCATTTCTGCCTTTGTGGTGACTTCCGGTCTTGAAACGCTCCGGGTGCTGGATGAAGCCATTCGCATCGGCCCCATTAACCTGCCCGGCGTATCAGGCTTGCGAATGGTGGTCTTCTCCACCATGTTGATGATTGTGGTCATCTTTTTCCAAAATGGCTTAATGGGTACCACCGAGTTATCCTGGCAACGCCTCATCGACTTTTTCAGGAAGCACTTCCTCAAAAAGGAGGTGCCGTCTGAATGAGCCTGCTAAAGACCAATGCCATTACCATGCAGTTTGGCGGCCTCACCGCCGTCAACGAATTGAGCCTTGCCATTGACAAGGGTGAAATCGTCGCTGTCATCGGTCCCAACGGTGCCGGCAAAACAACGGCCTTCAACATGATCACCGGGGTGTATAAACCCACCAAAGGAAGCATTCAGTTCAATGATCATGATATCACTGGCCTGAAACCTCATCTCATCACCAAACAGGGCATGGCCCGCACCTTCCAGAATATCCGTCTTTTTAAAGACCTTTCGGTGGAAGATAACATCTTCATTGCCCAGCACCTTCATCTGAAGGCCAACCTGTATCAGGCCATGTTCCGGCTTCCCGGATACCAGAAGGAGGAAAGGCTCATTTTGGAAAAGGTGACTTTTCTGCTGGAAAAAGTGGGTCTGGCAGACCTGGCCCGTGAAAAGGCTTCCAGCCTGCCATACGGGTTGCAGCGAAAGCTTGAAATCGCACGGGCCTTGGCCACTGATCCCCAGTTATTGTTGCTGGACGAGCCGGCGGCAGGCATGAACCCTAAGGAAACCGAAGATCTCACCCTTTTCATTCGCCAGATTCGGGATGAGTTTGATCTCACCATTCTGCTCATTGAGCACCATATGCAGGTGGTCATGGATATTTCCAACCGGATTTATGTGCTGGATTACGGCGTCACCATCGCCGAAGGAACACCTGTGGAAATTCAAAATAACGAACGGGTCATACAGGCCTACCTGGGGGTGGATGAAGATGCTTGAGATTAACAACCTGGTGGTGGCCTATGGCGGCATTCAGGCACTGAAGGGCATCAACCTCAGTGTGGAGCAGGGGAAAATTGTGGCCCTGATTGGTGCCAATGGTGCCGGCAAAAGCACCACCCTGAAGTCTATTGTGGGGCTGGTGAAGCCAGTGAGCGGGAGTATTGTGTACGAGGGAAAAGACCTGCTGAAAGTAAGTACCAAAGACATGGTGCGCCACGGCCTGACACTGGTGCCGGAGGGCCGGAAGATTTTCCCGGATCTGACGGTGTTGGAAAACCTGAACATCGGTGCTTTCTGCCGTAGCGATACCAAAGACATTAACCGGGACCGGGACTGGGTCTATGAGCTGTTTCCCATTCTTAAAGAGCGAAACTGGCAGTTGGCCGGTACCCTTTCAGGAGGCGAACAGCAAATGCTGGCCGTTGGCCGGGCCTTAATGTCCCGCCCCCGGCTGCTGATGATGGACGAACCTTCTCTGGGGCTGGCTCCTCTGATTGTCAAAAACATCTTCAGCATTATTCGGGAAATTCATGAACAGCAGGGTGTCACCATTCTCCTTATTGAACAGAATGCCAACGTCTCTCTAAAAATTGCCGACAAGGGTTATGTCATTGAGACAGGCATGATCAAGCTGGAAGGTACCGGTCAAGAGCTTCTGGTGAACGAAGAAGTGAAAAAAGCCTATCTGGGTGAAGCCCATTAAAGTCTAAATTGAATCAAAGCCCGCTGGTCTCTAATGACCCGCGGGCTTTGTGATTATGATGGTGCTTGATCTTTCAGGGGACAGGTAAAATAAAAAGAACTACCTGCTCCTTCGGTGCTTTCAACCCACATGCGGCCACCCATTTGTTCCACGATTCCCTTCGAAATGGCCAGTCCCAGTCCGGTGCCGCCATATTTTCGGGTGGTGGAACCGTCCACCTGTTGAAAGCTGTCAAAAATTTCCGGTTGCTTATGGTGAGGGATTCCAATGCCGGTATCCCTCACCTGAAAAACCAGTTCTGCTTCACTGATTCCGCTATTGCTATGATCCTGATGTCTGACTTGAATCAGGATTTCCCCTCTTTCAGTGAACTTAATGGCGTTGCCCACCAAGTTTGTCAGCACCTGCCGCAATCGAAAAGGATCTCCTGAAATTTTTACCGGAACTTTTTCTGAAACATCGCAGCCAAGGTGCAGCTTTTTTTCCCGGGCCGACACCTGAAAAAGACTCACCAGATCCTTCAGCAGTATGTGAATGTCAAACACCGTTTCTTCCAGCTGAATTTTTCCGGCTTCTATACGGGTATAGTCAAGTATGTCCTGAATCACCACCAGTAATGAATCAGAAGCCGTTTTTGCCAATTGCAGGTATTCCTGCTGCTCCTGATCCAATGCTGTCATTTTCAAAAGCTGCATCATGCCCATCAATCCGTTGAGAGGGGTGCGTATTTCATGGGACATATTGGCCAGAAACTGGCTTTTTGCCAGATTGGCTGCTTCTGCCTGCTCTTTGGCAAGGCGTAATTTTTCCTGAGACATCATTCGTTCCGTTTCGTCATGAATGTAGCCCTGAATACGTATGATATCACTATCCTGCTGGTATTCCGGCACATTATAATCGTAGATCCAGCGGTAGAAGCCATCTTTATGGCGCACCCGATAGGTCTGAGTATAATGGGGCGCCCGATTCCTTCGAAATTCAACAGCTTCTTTTACCACCTGGTGGTAATCATCGGGATGCATGAGCATTCCATATTCAAAATCTGGCGCCATAATGGTTTCAGGGGTATATCCCAGCAGTTTTTCCACATTGGCAGAGACTCTTTCCACCTGCCACGAACCCGGCGAACCCCGCCAGGTGAAAAACACCACCGGCCCGGAGGCGAAAAGATCCCGTTCTTTTCGAATTTCAAGCTCAACTTCTTTTTTGGCGGTAATATCCAAGTGGGTGCCTGACATAAGCAGCGGCTGGCCATCGGCTGACCATCGTACCACCTTCCCCTGATCCATGATCCAGATCCAGTGGCCATTTTTATGCCTCAGACGGCATTCCACCTGATAAAAGGGTTGTTCACCGGCAATCACTGTCTCCAGTTCCCGGTTGCTAATGATCTTGTCTTCCGGATGAATCAATCGATACCATGTGCCAAGATCAATGGGTTCCATCTCTTCACGGGTGTACCCAACCATTTCCAGATAGCGGTCATTGACTGCCATGGCATTTGTTTGAACATTCCATTCCCAGGTGCCCACCCGTGTTGCTTCAATAATATCCGCCAGTCGCTTTCTTTCTGCCCCCAGCTGTGCTTCAGCCTGATTCCGGTGAAGGGAGACAGACGAAAGCGAAGCATAAAACTCCAGTATTTGCCTGGGAGGGTCTGGCTGATCTGCTGACAGGCCAATGGTGGATGTACCATAGAGTTGACCATCCAGCAAGTGAATGATGGAAATGAAACGATCCAGCCCAGTGAGGTGTTTAATCACCGCCGAAACTTCCAATGACACTTTTCCCTCGGTGGCTTCAGTGAGATTTGCCCAATACAGTACCTGCCCTTCTGATTTGGAATCCATCAACCTGAAATCCACCGGTATTTCCACACTTAGCAAATCCCGTCCTGTCAGACGTATGACACTTTGAAGCATACGATTGGCTGCATCCACTTTTCTGACCTTCAGCACATTTTTTTCTTTCGTGTACTCTGACCAGATGGCGACACTGGTTCCCGATATTTCTTTTAACTGCTGCAACATTAACAACACCAGCGTGTTGGTGTCGCTAACCATTGCCTGTTCCGTTACCATTCGCTGAAGCCTTTCCATACTGTCCAGCACCGGTATCGAAGTAGTTTCTGTTTGTCGCTCCATCATGTGAAAACGGCCTCCTGCTCACCGGTCACTGGCTGCTGCCTGATTTTCCCTCAGCGTCCCGGGAGATGCATTCGTTTCATGTCATAGATGATGTACTCAGTGGTGAACAATGCCTGATGATCCGGATCAAAAACATAGGTATATTTCAGGTCATCGACTTTTGGGAAGGCGGTCATATCAAGATAATAAAGCTGTCTGTCCGGATTCATACGGTTTTCGCTGAAAAATGCCGCCAGATCTTTTTCCTCATCAAGATTCATCTTCTCTGTCAGAGGATAAGTGCCGTGATCCTGTCCATAGGCCACCACCCACTGCTTCACTTCATGATACTCAGCTGCGTAGGTGTCATGCACCCATGTTTCATAACGAAAATACATGGGCAGACTGAAGGCTGCCAGCACTATCAATAAAAAAGTCAGGGCAATCCGCTTGCCGGTATACTTGGTTTGCTTTACTTCAAAAAGAGATTCCAGCTTATCCCGCAGGGTTTCCATCATTTTATCACCTCATGTCTGCTTTCCTTTGTTGTTTTATCATATCGTCTGTTCTCCGAACTATTTTCCCTCCAACCGGTTGATCAAGGCCTTCACATCTGCCACCACCTCAGTGGCGCCGGCGTCGGTCAACTCCTTTTCTGAGCCGTACCCGTAAAGAACACCAATGACAGCCAGTTCATGGGCTTTCGCCCCGATCACATCATGTTCCCGATCACCCACCATGACAGTATCTCCCTTATCCAACCCCTGTTCTGTCAGAACCGCTTCAATCACTGCCGCCTTGGCAGTTCGTCGTCCATCCAGAAAACAGCCGTAAATACCTGAAAAAAAGCTGTCCAGCTCATCTTTTTCCAACATCTGCCGGGCAAATGGTGTTGGTTTTGAGGTGGCCACATACAGTATTTTCCCTGCTTCTTTCAGCCGCCGCAGCATTTCGGGAACACCTGGATACACGCTGTGTTCAAAAATGCCCCTGGTGGTGTAATAGGACCTGTAGTGGGTGAGTGCTTGCTGGGCCTGAACTTCACTCAGTCCATGAAAGTTCATAAAAGAATCGAGGAGCGGCGGCCCTATGTACACCTCCAAATCGTCCAGATTGTCCACCTTGATGTCAAACTGATCCAGCGCATACTGCACTCCCCGGGTGATTCCGGGTTTGGAGTCTGTCAGGGTGCCATCAAGGTCAAACAGAACTGTCTGCCATGTTTTCATTGATGTCTTCATTCCTTTCAGTAAGTCGCGATGAGCATCTTCTGTATGAACTCAGTCTCCTATATGGATGAGATCTTACACATGAGAGATGCCACCTATGAATGATATTCCACTGGCAAAGAAAATATCAGACTTCTATAACACACTCACATGAGAAACTGCGTTGCCGCCTTTGCTCTTTGATTTATAAAGCCCTCTGTCTGCCTGTTCAATCAGAGACACCACCGTGGTACCATCCTGCGGATACACGGCGATCCCCATGGATATGGTGAACGGAGGTTTGGAATTTTCTTTGACACGCTCCCGCATGCGTTCTGCCACCATCGTGGCTTCCGGCAGATTCAGAGACGGAAGCAGAATGATAAACTCATCGCCACCATAACGGCCCAGCCGGTCTTCTCCCCGAATCACATTGCCTGCGGTGTCTGCCAGATGCCTCAGTGCATTGTCACCTGTGACATGACCATAGTTGTCGTTGATGGCTTTGAACTTGTCAATATCAAACATAAGAATCGCAAAGGGCTTCTGTTTATTGCTTCGTATACATTCATCAATGAAATCCATAATGCTGATGCGATTAAAAGCTCCCGTTAATCCGTCTTTTTTGGCATTTTCCATAAGTGTCTGGTGCGTGCGATTCAGTTCATTCTCGCGTTTTTTCGCTGCGTAAAAAGCTGTTTTTTCCGAATGGCGTTTCAGCTGATCCAGTTCCTGGCGGCTAGAAAGCACTTCTTCCCGTGCCGTCAGGTAGAATGAGAGGGTCCACAAACCGTAGGCAAACACTTTCAAACTCAGGGAGACTTCAGGCATGTACAGTGATCTGCCAAACAGCTGCACCCCATAGGCCGCAGTCAATAGGCAGCTCCCTGTGAAAAACAGCCTGATCCTTCTTCCTTCGGCGCGCCCCTGTCTGTAAAGAATGGCCAGCAGCAGTAACAGCGGCCACACCATGTGGTGATCAGGGATGTTCTCCAGCAAATGAGCTGCTCTTTCATACAGCATTCGAGTCAGTAATACCATGGCAATGGGCATCCACACAAAGGGCACCCAGATGCCTTCCATCACCTTTCCCCGCTCTTTTAGGGGGATGATCAGCACCACCAGTGTTAGAACCAACACATCTCCCAGCCAAAGCACCTGCTCAATGCGCAGACCAGGTGTAAAGTGAAGGGCATTCATTACAAACAACGTCAACGGTACCACAAAGACCCGGCTGCGACGTTGTATCACCTCATCGTTGAAAGGGTGAAAGGCAGCCAGAAGAACAATGCTGCTGCTGGTAACCAGAGAAAGCAGCCATGTTAATCGATTAAGAAGATAAATGGTATCCAGCGACAGCACCCCTTTCTTTGCTTTGATCCATAGTACAATCATACCATTCTTTTGCCGGCTTATTCGTCAGAATGTGATTTTTTTCTCCAAGTCTTCTCAAAATACCATTGGATTCATGCCAAAAAACCCCCGGCGCTGTTCATGATCCAGTCAGGGGGTGTTTTGAAAGCATTGTCATCCGGTATTGATTTTTACGATTACATGTTTTTCTCTGCCAACTGAGCCAGCGGGCTCCGCTCTACCTGTCGCAGGGTGATGTGGCCGGTAATATCAAAGGCTTTCATGCGGTCAACGGTGTACACCAGTCCGTTGGACTTGGAATCCACCAGCACATTGTCAATCTGGTTGTCTGAAGGGTCTCCCAGAAAAAGGAATTTCGCCCCTTCTCCTGCCCGGGTAAGCATCAATTTTGCCAGGTGAGGTGTGGTTTCCTGGGCTTCATCAACAATGACCAGTGCATTGGCCAAAGTGCGTCCACGCATATAATTGAAAGTTTTCATCTCCAGAACGCCTGCATCCATATAGGTGCTGATGAAATGTTCCACTGAGAAATCCGGCTTTTCACCTTTTCGATAGATCTGGCCGCCACTTTCCGGTTTCGCTTTCTGCTTCAAGTCAAAAAGGTTATCCACTGCGTCATAGAACGCCTGCATCCAGGGCTTGAGCTTCTCACGTTCTTCTCCGGGCAAAAACCCAATGTCATTGCCGGCAGGTACCACCGGGCGCACAAAAATAATTTTTCTGAAAAGACCTTTTTCCAGTACTGCCTGCAGCGCATAGGCAATGCTGAGAATACTCTTGCCGCTGCCGGCCCCGCCCATGATGCTGGCAAAGTGAATGTGCGGGTCGTGGAGGAGTTCCATGGCCATTTTTTGCTCCCGGTTAATGGGTTTAATTCCCCAGGTGTATTCGTTGGTGTACTCCAGGGGCACTATCTTACCATTACGCAGCTTGGCCAGGATTTCATGCCCCGCCTGGTCCTGACTTTTCACATGAAAGAAATGGTTGGGATACACCGGTTCTTCAAATGCTGTAGGCACCAGAAGTCCGCCGGCATAAACCTGATTGATATCAGAAGAAGACATCATGACTTCGCTGAATCCCTGATACAGATCTTCTGTGCGCACCTTGTCGGTCTCATAGTCTTCCACCTTGAGTCCCAAGGCATCAGCTTTCACGGTCATGCACATGTCTTTGGTGACCAAAATGGTGGGGCGTTCCTGATCTTTATCTGCCAGATTTTTGGCGATGGCCAGAATTCGGTTGTCATTCTTCTTGGTATCAATACCTTCGGGTAAATTCAACACGTCAGTATGATTCATTTCAATGCGAATTTTTCCCCCTCCCGGCAAGGGAATGCCATCCACAAAATTACCCCATTCCCTGGCACGGTTCAGTTCTTTCAGCACCTGCCGGGCATGATAACCCACCATGCCATTGGCTTTTTTAAGGCCGTCCAGTTCTTCCACCGTCACCAGGGGAAGAATCAGGTGGTTATCCTGAAAATTATAGAGAAACAGTGGATCATGGATCATCACATTGGTATCAATGACATAGTTTTTGATCATCGGTTCAGCTCCTTTATCCTGAAAGACTCTTTCCCGGCATGTCATCTGCCGATTCATTCGGTACCCGCTTACTCTCATCATACCCCATTGACGTGTCGCCGAATGAAAAGATATGGTAAATTTTATGGATTTTCCGGCATGTCAAACCAGAAAGTGGTTCCCTCTCCCAGGCGGCTGGTGACGCCAAAACGGGCCTGGTGACCTTCCAGAATGTGCTTCACAATGGCCAGCCCCAGTCCTGAACCTGTATGAAAGCTTTGAGACATGTGATGTCGCGACCGGTGATAGCGTTCCCAGATGGCCTCCAGCTCTTCCTCCGGAATGCCGCTCCCAGTATCAGTAATGCTGATGCGCACCTGATCCTGTATAATTTTCCCCTCCATACGAACACTGCCGCCTTTCGGTGTGTGTTGAAAGGCATTGCTTAACAGGTTCACCAGCACCTGTTCCAGCCGCCGGGGGTCCCCCATCACCTGACAGGCATTTTCACAGACTGCTTCCAGTTGTATGTGGTGCTGATCAGCCAGCAGCTGGAAGGCTTCTGCCGTATGCATGATTGCCTGACACAGGCTCACAGGCTGTTTTTCAAGCTTCAGTTCACCCGCCTGCAGCTGTGACAGGTGGAGAATGTCATCCACAATGCGACTGAGGCGCTGACTTTCGTCAATGATAATCCCGGCGTGTCGATTCCTCTTTTCTGGTTGTTCACCACTGAGGTCCCGAATGGTCTCCGCATATCCCTGAATCAAACTCAACGGCGTTCTCAACTCATGGGAAACGTTGGCGATGAGCTCCTGGCGCAAGGATTCCACCTGGTTGAGCTGCGCTGCCATTTCATTGAAGTTTTCTGTTAACCGGCCTATTTCATCTTGACTCTGGATGGGCACCCTTATATCAAGCTTACCGGCAGTAATTTGCTGAGCGGCTTCCGTTAACTGGTGAATGGGGTTCACCACCATGCGGGCCAGCAGCCAACCGATGATGATGGTGAAAACTGTCAGCAGCAGACTTACCTGCACCAACTGTGTTTTCAGTACGTCCACTGTTTCTGACACCGATTCCATGGGAATGATCACCTGCAGGGTTTCCACCAGTTGATCGTTTTGCAGCTGGGGCAGGCTTACCAGCAGCAATTCTGTCTGAAAGCGGGTGCTCCCCATACCCATGGAAACCGTCCGCCGCTGAACACCGGATTCTGATCCATGGACACTGGAAGTCATGCGCCCCATGGATCGCATCATTCCAGGCCCCATTGATGTGTAACTGCTGGCGATCAACTCTCCTGAAGGACTGATCCTTTCAAGGCTTAGTCGATGGCGATATGCAAAGGCTTCCAGGGCTTCTTCCAGCTCATTCTCATCTGTTGGCCCGGTCACTTCATAGATCTGGGCTGCTTCCCGTTGAATGCCGCTGATTTTGCGATTAATGTACTGCTCCTCCAAAAACACCACCTGATAGAACCAAAGAATACCAATGGTAGTGGCTGTGAGCAGGAAAAGAATGGCAATGATCCTGGTTGAAAGATGTTTCATGGCCCTTCCTCCGGTTCAAATTTGTAGCCGTGCCCCCATACGGTGACAATAAAGTGTTTATAGGGTCTCAGGTTTTCACGGAGCATTTTGATGTGGGTATCCACCGTTCGGTCCTCCCCTTCAAAATCATAGCCCCAGACCTGATTCAGCAACTGTTCCCTGCTGAACGCCTGCCCTGGATGCTGTGCCAGGAATACCAGCAGTTCATATTCCCGGGGGGTCATTTTCAACGGGGCGTCATTAACCGTCACCCGCCTGGCTGCCAAATCAATTGCCAATCTCTGAAACTCCAGGAGATCTTTCGTGGTTCCGGGCGTGGCTCCGGCGGCTTCACTTCGCCGCAGCACCGCCTTCAGACGCGCCATCAGCTCTTTGGGACTAAATGGCTTCACAAGATAGTCATCCACTCCCAGCTCAAACCCGAATAGCTTGTCATACTCTTCTCCCCTGGCTGTGAGCATAATCACCGGCACTTCTGAATGCCGTCTTATTTCACGGCACAGCGACCACCCATCCAGCTCAGGCATCATCACATCCAGAATCATGGCCTCATATTCTTTGGGTTTTTCCCGAAACAACGCCAGGGCTGCCATGCCGTCAGCTGCTTCTGTCACCTGGTATCCATGGGCTTCCAAATGCTCTCTTATCAGTTCGCGCATACGGCTTTCATCATCAACAATCAAAACATGCTTCATGCCTCATCTCCTCTCCCCCAAAGGCATTGGTATTCCCGAAAGTACTGTCAATTCTTTGAGAATGCTGCCTCCCAAAACAGCTTGCCGCCCTGCACACGATGACACAATTTCCCCATTTCTGTCAATCCACTGGCATGAGCTGCAAAAGCAGTGCGGTACAAATGGTACTGAGAGATGGTTTCCATCCCCACTCCATGATGACTGCAAAAATGACAGAGCAGTTCATCCAGCGTTGCCTGTGTCTGTGTGTTCGTCAGGATCCAGTCATCAATGAGATCAAGAGCAGCCAGATTGCGTTCAACAGCGGGGCGATGATCCTCCATGGGGATTCCATGGCCTGGCACACACCAATCCACCACCAGATCTCTTAAACGTAAAAGCGACTCCCTATGGCGTACCACGTCAGAGTTGAAGGGGATCAGGTGCTTATCCAGGTATTCGGCCCCCAGCAGCACATCGGCGGCAAACAGAACACCCTCACAGAGAATTCCCGTTTGCTGGGGCGAATGGCCTGGCAACGGGACCAATGTAATCTGAAAGTCCTGCCAATGCCAGATGCTGTCATCGGGCTCAAAGACACCGGTAACCCGGGAAGGTGTTGCCTTGAGAAATTTATTTTGCAGGGCTGCCGGCGGGTGGGCTGCGCCAAAAAGTCCAAAAGCCTCCAGATAAGGATCTTCAATAAAGGGTTTTTCCAGCCGTGGAGCAAATACCGGCAAATCCCGCTTTTGCTGCAGTTGAGCATTCCCGCCACAGTGATCGGCATGGGAATGGGTGTTGATAATGGCAACGGGTGTAATGTTTTCAGCTTCCAGTGCTCTGATCATTTTGTTGGCATGATCTTTGTCAAGACCCGTATCCACCAAAATCCCCTTTGCTTCATGAACCAACACCCCTGTATTCACCGGCGCCGGTATATAGGCCACTGATTCTGTCAGCCATTTGAGTCTGGGTTGCATTGATGTTTCGCCTCCTGTTTCACTTTGATCCAAGTGTTTTATTTCAGCTTCTACGGGTATTGTATCAGTAAAATCGTCATCGGCAAAGCCGCCTGAAGGAGGGGACACCATGAACTTTATTCATACCATTGAAACCATTAAAACCGTTCGTGATTTCAAAAGCAAACCAGTGCCGACAGATATGCTTCGGGAACTTATTGCCAGAACGCAGGCAACAACTGGACTGCTCTCTGACAAAACATTTTCCATCAGGGTGATTGAGGATGGCCCTGGTTTTTTTGAGATGATGAACGGAAAAGCCGGCTATTTTGGCAAAATGATTGAAGCACCTCAGTATGTGGCACTTTTTGACAATATTCGTGGCGGCGTTTATGAAAACAGCGGCTATTTAATGGAGTTTCTCCGGCTAAACGCCTGGCATCTGGAGTTGGGAACCTGCTGGCTGAGCATGGAAACCCCTCTAGACCTGACTCCCTGGGTGAGTGAACCGGTGACAGGAACAGCCGTGGCATTGGTGGCCATCGGTTATACCGACAGCGGCCTGTTTCGTCAGGATATCCTGAAAACCAGCAGCCGCATGTCCTTAAGTGATCTGGTCTATCTGGAAAAATGGAACCATCGATGTCCACTGGAAGAGCTGGAAACCAGGGGTCTTTCAGAAGTTCTCTTTTATGGTAAACTGGCGCCATCCTGGGGTAATCGGCAGCCGTGGCGCTTCATTCTCCACCACGAAAAAGTGTATCTCACCATTCAACTGGATCCCCATGAAAAACGGGCGCGTACCGACGCCGGCATCGTGATGCTTTATGTGCAGCAGGCCGCTCATGACAGGGGCATGCCCATGAACTGGGCGCTCCTTGAACCGGATGAATCAATGCGACAGGCGCTTTCCCTGCCAGATTCCGAGTCTGTAATTGCCTGCCTGTCCTGACAAAAGGCTGTTCATGACGCATGACAACCGCTGCCGACAAAGGAGGACGTACCATGGATGAAGACTTGATTATCCTCATTGCAGAGGACGATGAGGGACACGCCCGGCTGATTCAAAAAAACCTGAAACGCGCAGGTATCATCAACCGCATCATCCGTTTCAGGGATGGGGAAGAAACCTTGGATTTTTTATTGCAGCAACCCAAACCCAAAGAACTGGAAAAAGGTCACTACCTGCTGTTGCTGGATATCAGAATGCCAAAAGTAAGCGGTGTGGAAGTGTTGGAGCAGGTGAAAGCACATCCCTGCCTGCGGAAAATTCCCGTCATTATGCTGACCACCACTGATGATCCCCGGGAAATTGAAAAATGCCATCTCCTCGGTTGCAATAATTATATTGTAAAGCCTGTAGAGTATGAAAAATTTGTGGCTACCATTCAACAACTGGGAATTTTCATGCGTATGGTACGCATTCCTGAAACCACTTTCAACAAAGATTTCCATTCCCCAGAATGACCGAAGCCTTCCGGCATATGATCGCCGGAAGGCTTTATTTTTGATCATTCAGTTCTTCTCCGGTTCCCCGTCTGATAATACGGGCCACTGGTCGGTAATAGTCGTTGGAAATCAGTTCTTCCCGAAAATCACTTTCGTTCCGGCCGATTAATCGAAAAACCGACAATCTATACCCATTTTTACCTGTCTGTTGAACCACTTCTACTCCTTTTGCCAGTACAGGATCTTCAATCACTCTCACTGGCGGCGATATGGCCTGCCGATTCCTCACTTCAATCTCAATCTCAGGGAGCCGGGCGCTTTCAGGCCCGAGAATCACCGTGTGATAATGCTGTTCATCCAGCCATGTACCAATCATCACGGGAAACTCATAGGGATTGGCAAAACGGAAGTCAATGGAGCCATAAGCAATGGTGGCATCCAACCCCAGTGGCAGGTAGCCAACAGGCAGACTGTGATTGGATCTTTCAACAATCTGAAGCCCACTGCGCAGTGCCGCCTGATAGAGGGTACTGCTGGTCTGGCAGATACCACCGCCAATTCCCTGCACCAAGCGCCCCCCTTGAATCACAGGGGCACGCTGATACCCGTCTTCTGCCGTCACTCTGCCCACAGTTTCATTAAAGGAAAAAACAGCTCCCGGCAACAGTCGCACACTATTCATGCGTTCTCCCGCCAACCGAATGTTCTCCCGACGATTCGCATTTTCTCCCAGTACCGTGCTGTATTCAACCAGTCTCTGGTTGAAGTCACCCAGATCCGCCAGGGTAACCGCCGGTGCTGTTACCGCCACCGCAATATCAATCGGTTCAAATTCAAGGGAGTCCAATGCCGCTCTCACCGGTTCCGTCACATCAGCAGGCTTCAGTAACCGCCCATACTGCTCCGATGTTTCATGCAACTCACCCCGTTCCACCCAAACCTTGGCATCACGAGGCTGCAACGTAATTGCAGACGCCAGTTCATCCGCCCATTGATTCAAGGAAGATTCATCGTAGTGAAGGGATGTCTCAAAATAATACCCCGGAGATGTTATGCGGATCTGACTGATCCACAGCTCCTGCCACTCGGGCTCCATCACCGGGTCCAACCAGTTTCGAATTTGTTGTTCATCAAAACGGGCCTTCACCAGTGACAATGGCAATGCCATTTCATCCAATATATTGTTTGATTCATCCATCAGCCTGATTTCCAGCACCTCCGGCAGTGTCTCCTGAAGCGCATTCAGGGCTTCTTCAGATGTCAGGCCCGCCACCGACATGCCATTGATCCATGTGTCGACGGGCAGCCGTTCACTGGTTCCCGGGAATGTCAGGAGGGCCGCGATGCCCACGTGGGTTGTCATGAGAAGTGCCATCAGAATGGCTGATTTGATGCGGAAGGCTGTCGATATATGTGTCATCCGTCAGACCGGCCTCCTTCTGTTATCATGCCGACAGCTTACTCTGTCAGCATTGTCAGTTCAATTACCTTTTGTCTTCCCATTCCCTGCACCTGGTCAAAAATATCAGGCGTAATGGGCGTACCAGCAACAGCAATCACATTGCCCTCCATATCTTTCAGATCCTGCTTCAGTTCTTTCCCCAAGAGAAAGCTCTTTTGACGGGCAATGAACATCTCCACAGAACTGCCGCTTTCCTGCTCAACCATTTCTTCAACCGGTGCTGCAACCGAGCTTTCCTCAGAATAGCTGAAAGAATCCACCACTTCTGTGTTGACCGGTGTTTCTGGAACTGCTTCAGTTGCTGGTTCATCAGTTTTTTGGGAATCTGTCAGCAAATCAGCCGCTTCTTCAGAAACAATCACCACCTGGCGCCCAATGCTCACCAGGGTTTCCAGCGGCAGTATCCCCTCTTGACCTGATTCTTCCACCAACAGCAGAATTTGAGGAATGCTTCCCGTTTCTGTATCTACCATGTAATCAGTGATGCTTCCCAATAATTTTCCTTTGCGGGTCACCACTTTTTCGTCAATAATGTTCACCCGGTTTTCCAGCAAACTGCCGGCAATATTCATTTTGTTCAGGTCCAGCAATACGCGCTGGTGTTCAATGGTCACGGCATAATTGCCCACACCCACTGCTTCCCGAAAGGGAATGGCCAGGATTTCATTTTCATCTGACCCCTCATTTTTATCCACCAACAAAAACTCCACACTCTTTTTATCCGGATTGACAACCAGCTCCCGAACCGTCCCCAACTCCAGTCCTTCCTGTATGCTAATCACCGGAGAGTTGACGATCTGTCCGCTTTTTTTCATTACGCTTCACTCCTGTTCTGTATTTTTTCCTGATAAGCCAGTGCCATTTTCTTCAATTCTTCCGGCAGTTCCGAATATGGGTTGTCTGCCGGTATACCGTGGGCGTTCAACAGGCTTAAGAGCCGTTTCAGGTAGTGGGTGTGGGCTTCGATGATTCCACTGTATCCAGATACTTTCATCGCCTGCTGTTCCAGTAATACTTCACCCAGATCTATTAATGGCTTCAGTCCTCCCCTTTCGGGCATGATTCTCTTCAACTCTGCATAAGCCATTGCCTGTTGTTCTGGAAGAGTACCTCTTTGACAAACCAGTTTCAATGCTGCCACTGCCTCGTCTTCTGCCTGATCTTCCAATGCCAGCATGGCACTGGTCAACAGCACTTCGCCCAGTGTCTCAGACAGCTGCTGTGGCAATTGTTGTTCCATCCACAACTCCACCGGTTCCCCAGGTTTTTCAGACACTTCCGGCACTACAGGTTCCACCGGCTCTTCTGGTTCTTCCATTACTTCATTTTCTTCAGGTGCTTCTTTTGGTTCTTCTGGTTCTTCTGGTTCTTCTGGTTCTTCCATTACTTCAATTTCTTCAGGTGCTTCAATGACATCCGTCATTTCCGCCATCTTTTCCGGTTCCATGAGTTCTTCAGCTTCCATGAGTTCTTCAGCTTCAAATTCAATGGCTTCTGTCTGAGTTTCGTCACCTTCTCCAAACCTCTCTGGTGGTGATGGTGCTGATGGAGCCACTTCTTCAGCAACTGCTATTGGAACTATTGCGGAAAGCATTTCAGATTCACGCAACTGTGCTGCCAAGTCGTCCGAAACCGTTTCTTCTGCCACCTGAAACAATTCATTTTCAGCATCCTGTGTTTCATCAGTTTCAGATACTGTCACTTTTTCCAATGGTAACGGTACTGTCATTTCTTCCAGTGATGCCGGCGCAGCTGATGCATCTTCTTGAAGCACACGCTCATCCGGTAACTGGACAGGTTCGGTCTCTTCATCTACCGCTGGTTCGTCTTTCAGAGCAGCCGGTGCCTTGGTCAATGTCTCTTCAGATTCTGACATGACACCCTGAACGTTTTTTGTTTCAGTTCCCTGCTCTGCCCGCCCTGGCAGCAGACTGGCAACAGGAAGAAACAGCCCGATCACCGCCGCCATTGCCAGAATGGTTCCCAGAGAGGCCGCAGGTGACATGGTTTCCAGGAGCAGGGGCAACGCTGCGGCCAGTGCCAACGACACCAGCAACATCTTATGAACTGCTTTTCGCTGGTAAACCGGCGCTCTGCGGACAATCCACTGAAGCAGCGCCCAAATCAATGCGGCGGCTGCGATTACTGCCATATAATAGGGAAGCACTCTTTCACCTCTTCCTGATATTGTGATATCCTTCAACGTATTCGACAAAGGAATCCGAAATCCTCTATTTTCGACGAAAAAAATCTAAAGACCCATCATGATTGAAAAGTTCCTCTTCCTAGCATTTTACCCTCAAACCGCTGAGAAAACAAATAAAAAAACAAGAAAAACCGTCAAATCATGAACTTTTTTTTCATAATCGTCCTTCGCTGGTGAAATTCACCTTTTTATGGCCATCATCTACCCTTATGTTATTTGACTATCTTTGACTTTCGTTTTAGAATAGAACCATAGCAACACCCCATCCATTTCACCGATGTTCATATTAAAGAGGAGGTATGAAGCATGTTTAACAGTCTTGTTCCATTTCAAAACCGAAGAACCCGAGAACTTGACACACTGTTTGATCGTTTTCTGCAGGATAGTTGGATGACCCCTTCAGTTGGCACCGGTATCAAGGTGGATATCCAGGAGAAGGATGACCAGTATCTGCTGGAAGCAGAGATTCCCGGTGTCGAAAAAGAGCAGATCAGAGTGGATTATGACAATAACTACCTGACCATTGCGGTGGAACAGCAAGAAGAGATTAACGAAGAGAAGGGGAACTATATCTGCAGGGAGCGCAGAATGGGACGCACCAGCCGCACTTTCCATGTGAAAGACATTGATCCCGATACCATCAATGCTTCCTATGAAAACGGCATTCTGAAAGTGACTCTGCCCAGAACCCATGAAGCCAAACGCCGCACAAGCATTGAAATTCGATGATCACAGGCTGCTGCAAGTTCCTTTTAGACACGGAAAACACTCCATGAGTTTGTCGAAGGTGTCATGTTTCATGCAACTGCTTCACATGTTTTTACAAAAAAAGGCATGATTTCTAAACTTGATAGAAATCATGCCTTTTTTGGTTCTTATGGTTACGCTTACTCTTTAATCGCTATATAACTGCTATTCTAGGTTGTTTTCTACAGGATTATCTGTGTTGGCTTCCTTTATGTTCACAGGAAATTCTTTGGTTTCTTTTGTTTGCAAAAGATAATTTGGCAAATCCAGCCCAGCACTGTTAAAGATGTCCTGCAGCGGCGGAAGTGATTGCATCATTCCTGATAAAAAGTTGGCTGTAGCTGGCTTTCCGCCATCTTTTCCACCACCCATATTATCCCATACAGTGACTTTATCAATGTTGATGCCTTTAATTGCTTCTACCTGTATTTTTACCAGCTCCGGAAGTCGATCAGCGATCATCATCATCACCGCTTTCTCTGGTATCCCTCCGGCAGATTCAATAAGCTTTTGGAAACCTTCTGCTTGTTTTTCAAGCACTTCCTTCGTACCTCTGGCCTGTGCTTCCATCTTAGAAAATATGGCGTCAGCCTCACCTCTGGCTATTCTTCTGAACTCTTCAGCCTGGGCCTCTGCTTCAATTTCCAGCTTTTGCTTTTCGATTTGTGCATGAACAAGTACATCTGCTTCCATGGTGGCTTTTTCTCTTCTGGCCCTGGATTTTTCTGCTTCTTCCTCTGCTAAATAAGCTTCCTCCAGTGCCTTTGCTGCCTGAACCTTTTCTGAAGCACTGGCTCTTCTCTCTGCCTCAGCAGTCCGCTCTCTTTTTTCTGCATCAGAGTTTGCAACAGTGATTTTAGATTTATTTTCACCTTCAACCGCTGTGGCATCAGCCTCCGCCACCTTAACTCTCTGGTCGCGTCTGGCCTGTGCTTCACCAATGGATCCATCTCTATCTTTTTCAGCAACACTCTTTTTCGCATCATTCACTGCCTTAGCAGCCGCTTCTTTTCCCAAGGCCTGTATGTATCCTGATTCATCATTAATATCTGTTACGTTTACATTGATTAATCGCAGACCTATTTTTTTAAGCTCCGATTCTACATTGCTGGAAACAGCTTCAAGAAATTTATCCCTGTCCGTATTAATTTCCTCAATATCCATGGTTGCAATGACTAATCTTAGCTGACCAAAGATAATGTCCTTTGCCAACTCCTGTATTTCTGCAAGACCCAATCCCAATAATCTCTCGGCGGCATTTTGCATGATGCCTGGTTCGGTGGAGATTCCCACTGTAAACCTTGAAGGTACATCAACCCTGATATTTTGCTTACTCAGGGCATTTTGAAGGTTGACTTCGATTGATAAAGGTGTCAAGTCTAAAAACTCAGAATGCTGAATCACCGGCCAGATAAAGGCGGCTCCTCCATGAATACACTTAGAAGACCTGTTTTCATCTCCTTCTTTTCCCACTTTACCATATACGACTAAAATTTTATCCGATGGACATTTCTTATACCTTGCGAAAAGTGCTGCAATTGTTCCAAATATCACAATGACAATAACCGTAATTAGTATGACTCCATATGTTGAACCCATTAAGCATCCTCCTTGTTCATTATTTCAACCAATAAAATACTATTGCTGATTACATCTTTTACAACAATTATATTTCCTGTTGTAATCACATCATCTTCGTCTGTCATGGCATCCAACTCCCTAATGGAACCTTGGAGCTTGATACTTACTTTTCCCATACCTTTTCTTTTGGCGGGAATCCGCAGATACACTTCTCCGGTAACGCCTTTGGCCCGTTGAATATCCATCGTCCCACTGTCGGCAAGCTTTGTAATAAAATAAAAAAGTGCCGATACAATAAGCAGTACAATGATACCAAGTATGGTGGATAATAAAATAGTCGCGAACTGTCCTAATCCAGCATTGGAAAATGTGATTCCAGCCCATCCAAATACCGCGAAGAAGGTAATGAAATTTCTCACCGTAAATAATTGAAATCCCGGTTCAAAATCTCCATCTTCCCCCAGATCCAGCCCATCTTCTCCGCCGTCAAAACCTCCTTCACCGCCAATCCCTACAAAAGTCGCCACCAGCTGTATTGCTAACAGTACGGTGAAGGGTATGGCTAAATACCAATAAATTCTATCAAATGCTAACACTTCTGTGAGCCAATCTATCAAACCAACTCCCCCCTTTTTAGCCCCAAATTAAAATTCATCCTATATACAAGACAGTTAGGATGATAAAATGTTTCAACTTACAGCTATATTTTTTGCAGTTCCATTGCTTATTGCCCTCGTTTTATGTGAAACATTCCACATCTGTTATCCAGTGTATCACAGAAATCGACTAACAAATGTTTCTGCCAGTTGAATTAAGCCAGCCAGCCCATGTTTTTGAGCCGCTTTTTCTAAATCACAAAAGCACTCAGTTTGGCCTTGAATCTTTTTTTCTTGGCCACCGAATGCTTCTGTTTTATTTCATTAGGTTATTGGTTAATTGAACGACCATTGTCTGTTTATTGAGAGGGATCAGGCAGACAGACTCCGAAGCCCGCTGCCCATTGATTTTTCAAGCAAACGCACCGCCTGTTCCACCTGGTGCCAGTTACTGACCCGCTTCACATTGCCGGGAAGGGGGAGGTTTCGGTTATAGTGACAGTCAATCAGCAGCACATCAATACCGCTTTCTGCAATGGCAACCGCATTTTCATACCGGTCTTCCACAAAAAGGTGGCAGCCCAGTCTTTGAGCAGTGGCTACTTTATCGTGACTGCCCAGCAGGTGCAATCCATCTTGGGGGATTTCATAGCGATCCAGCCACTCCTGGGTCACCTGGCGCATGTCCGGGTGCCGTGCCGTCACATAATGGAGCTGATGATCCTGTGACAAGCGCAGGAGAACTGCCGGCGCTTCCCGGCGCACATGGCTGGCCCCATGAAGGGCTTCTCCATAACGGTCATAGAAATCAATGTATGCTTCCTCGGCGATCCCCAAAACCGTGTGAATGTCGTAGCAGGTCACATCTTCAGGTTTCAGATTGCGTTCAAAATGTGCGTTGGCCCATGGGAGCCAATAGTATGGTTCAGTGAGCGTGGCATCAATGTCAATTCCCAGTGTCATAGATTTGAAAAACATGGATTCCCCTCCTGTAAAACGTCTTCGCTGTCAGTATACCAACTCAGCGTCAATCTTCCGTGAAGAATGGGTTAACATTTGGTTAATCTTCATTTTGCAGTTCATTCACAGCCCGGAAGCCTTCTTTTCCAGCTTGTCCCGCAGCCGCCAGGCATTGATTTCGCCTCCCAGCAAAATCACAATACTGCTGAGATAAAGCCAGGTGAGGAGGACGATGATCCCGCCGATACTGCCATAGGTAACGCTGTAATTCCCAAAGGTGTTCACGTAGTGGGCAAATCCGTATGACAGCACCAGCCATCCAATGGTGGTGAACACCGCCCCCGGAAGGGATTCCCTCAATTTGATTCGTTGCTGAGGACTAAAGGTGTAAAAGAGGGTAAATACCAGGATCATCACCGCCAGAGATGCCGCGATCCGGGCCCATTGCCAGGTTTTTCGAAACAGCTGGGAAATTCCAAGTAATTCAAAAAGGTAGGTGCCGATGAGCTGGCCAAAGACCAGCATTAGCAGCAACAGGAGAATGGTGAACGCCAGCACCAATGTAAATATCAGCGCCATGCCCCGCACTTTCCAAAACGGACGCTTTTCCTGGTTCCTGAAGGCTTTGTTTATGCCCCGCAGCAGGGCTGCCACCCCGTTGGATGCCAGAAAGACGGTGGTAATCATGCCGGTGGACATGAGGGTTCCCCGGGGCATCTCCATCATCTGCCTCACATTGCGCATCACCAGATCAAAGGCTTCCTGGGGCAAAAAAGGCTGCAGCTGGTAAAGCACTTCTTCCTGAAGAAGCGGCGTGTAGCTGATCAGGGTGATTAAAAAAATCAAGAATGGAAAGAACGACAGCACCAGATAATAGGTGGACTGGGCCGCCAGGGCCGTCAGTTCATTCTCCTGAATCCGGCTGCCCAGCAGCCGGAGTGCTTTCACTTTTGGGTGTTTCAACAGGTTTATGTCTTGTAAACGAAACCCTTTCATCTGTGTTCCCTCCAATGGGGATATGATATAATCGGTGTAGCCGGCGACCTATTCATCGGTCAAATCACTTTACAGGAGGCCAAGCAATGGACTTTAAACAGCTGGAAACATTCTGTGCAATTGCCAAGTACAAAAGCTATTCCAAAGCGGCTGAGCATCTGTTTCTCACTCAGCCCACCCTCAGCAGTCACATCATTAATCTGGAGAAAGAACTGAAAACAACTCTGGTCAACCGCAGCAGCAAACAGATTTCCCTTACCCCTGCCGGGCAGATTCTATACCAGTACGCCGTGGATCTGCTGTCACTGAAAACCAATGCCCAGTTCAAGCTGGATGAGTATCGGGGTACCTTTGTGGGTCAGGTGGAAATTGCCGCCAGCACCATTCCCGAGCAGTATGTACTGCCCGAACTACTCTGCCAGTTTCACCAGGAATACCCTGATGTCACCCTGAGCATGCACCACCTCCCGTCAGAAAAAATCATCGAAGGAGTTCTCTCAGAGGAGTATAATCTGGGTATTGTGGGCAGCCGCAGCACTCACAACCATTTAGCCTTTCACGAGCTGGTCACGGATGAGCTGGCCCTCATTACCCCCGCCAGCGAAAAATACCGCCGTTTTCGTGAAACCCTTACCTGGTCTGACCTTGTGTCACTGCCCTACATCTTCAGGGAGCAGGGTTCCGGTACCCGCAAACGCTTTGAAACGGCGTTGAAACGCAGTCATCATACGCTGAAAGATCTACGGGTGGTGGCTTACATAGAAAATACCGAAGTCATTAAAACCTGTATCCGCAAAGGAATGGGTGTTTCCATTCTTTCCCGCCGCGCTGTTGAACAGGAGTTAAAAGAAGGCCTGTTTTACGCCTTCGATATCCCCGACTTAGAGCTGCATCGCCACTTCTACCTGGTGCACCACAAATACCGGTCACTTTCACCGCTTGAAGTACGCTTCCGTGATTTTCTCATCGAAGCACTCCGCCACCAGGCCACCTGATGCGGGGTTTTGCATAGCGGCCAGGAGGTCGCAGGTTGACGCCACATGGATCGTGAAGCCCTTCACGAACCTGTGGCGTTATTTTGTTGAACCCCCTGCATCTGGTGCCTCTCCCAGGTTCAGTACCGTGTATTCCTGCTCAAAAAGATCGATGTACAGCATCCGGTGCCTCAGCAGAGTGCCCCGGTTAATCAGCAGTTTCAATACTTCGCTCACCTGCGCCGCCCCCACCAGCGCTGGAGTAAAGGAGGGGTTTCCCAGATCTCTTTCGATCCCCTGGTTATCTGCACCGGCATAAATCACATCCAGGGTTTTGTCTCCCGGCAAAATCGTAGTCACCTGCCCATACCAGCCTCCAATGGCCCCATGCACCAATGGCAGTGCCATAGTTTCTGCGACCTGCTGCAACATCAGCCGGGTACCGATACGGTCCACCGCATCCACAATCACCTGGGCCCCCGCCAGCAGTTCCGGTGCATTTTCAGCTGTCAGCAGCTGTTGTTCTGCTTTGACTTCCACATCGGGGTTCACCAGCGCCATGCGTTCCACTGCTGCCTTCGCCTTTCCCTGGCCCATATTCTTTGTATGTGACAGCAGCTGACGGTTTAAATTGCTGGCTTCGAAAACATCTCCATCCACCGCAATGATCTTTCCAACTCCCAGCCGGCCCAGCATTTCGATGATGCCGCCCCCCAGGCCGCCGCAACCCACCACTGCCACGCAGGTTTGGCGCAGTCGACCATTTTCTTCCGGTGACAACATCTTCATGTTCCGACTGTAACGCTCTTCTTCAGCCATTTGGCAACACCCTCCTCTCGGCATTTCATGAAACCAACAACCTTCACGGCCCTTATGGCAGACCTTACTTCGCAGCATATGCAAGTGTATCAGTCTGCCAGATGCTGACCTGACTAATACAACGTCAGTATCGTTTCCATTCCTGCTGTCTTTTCGATGCGGCCGTCAGGCATCACCCAGATGGCTTCCAGCCCTTCGATACTTTCTGCCATGGGCAGACTCTCTTCAAAGGGGAGCAGAAACAGTTCGGTGGAAAAAAAGTCTGCCATTCCCGAATCTTCCATTACCACTGTGATGGCCCTGTAGTGGGCGGCAGGCATCAGGGTAACAGGATCGATCAGATGGTGTACCGGCTGCCCGTCAACAATATAGAAGCGCTGATAATCACCACTGGTGACCACCGAAGCATTGGTGATGGAAACAGAACCCAACAGGCTGTTGCCTTCAGCAAAAAGGGAGGCATCCGGGTTGTGGAGCCCCACCGTCCAGGTTTCCCGTTCATTATCAAAAGGCCGGTTTGCCGCCCGCACATTGCCGCCGGCGCTGATGATGAAACTTTCAAGTCCTTCACCTTCCAACTCTTTCGCCACCAGCTCAGTGGCATATCCTTTGGCAATGGCGCCTATATCCAGGCGCATGCGGGAATCCGGAAGATACACGGTGCCTGCGGCTTCATCCACTTCAATCAGATGGATATCCGTGTATGCAGTGGCCCGCTGTAAATCCTCCAAAGGAGGCAGTTCTGCCAGCGACGGGTCAAAGAGCCCGTCTGCCCGGTATTCATGCCATATTTTAAGAACAGGGCCCATGGCAATATTGGTTCTTCCAGCTGTGCGATCATGCCATTCCCGGGCAAAAAGAATGAGGCTGATGAGGTCTTCATCCACCGCCACCGGTGCAATTCCCGCCTGATCGTTGACGGTTTTCACGTTGTTCATCCCAGCATAAGTGTTGTAAATGTCATAAAGCTGGTGCAGCTCACGAAAACGCTGATGAGCCTGCTCAAATGCCTGTTGAAACTCTTCCTCAGACGTGGTGTAAGCAATCACTTGTATCAGCGTGTCAAAGGTGTCAAAAAAGCTGTCGGTATGTCTTTCATAGCCGTCATAAGGGTTCTGGGCGGGGGTGCACCCCACTGCCAGTATCATCAGCGCCAACAGCAGGGTTAATATCGCCCGGCATCGTTGGTGTTTTATTGCTGTTAACAGGTGCTTCAATTTTATCTCCTCCAATATGGGCCCGGTCCTGATGAGGATGCCTTCAGGTCCATGATTCAAATACCTTGTTTCACATGGTTTCTCCATTCTTTTCATTTTACCATGAAGGAACCCGAACTGCCAGTAAACAAAAAAACAACCCCCCTGCCGAAACAGGGGAGCTGAGAAGGGACTTGTGTGATTATCTGGCGTTGGCGTAAGCTTCTGCCACAGTGGCCAGGTAGCTTTCCACTGTGATGGTCACAGACGAGGTCAGCTCGGGAACGTCTGGCACGTTTTGATGTGAATCATCAACCACCTTCACAGGAAGAGCTTTGATTTCGTCAATGGTTTTGCCGATCATCCAGGCTTCCAGTTCAGCAATCTGTTCATGCCAGTTTTTGCCGATGGCTGAAACAGCTCCCATGCCGTAGCTGTCACCCAGTTCCGCTTTTGAAAGAATCGGTGCTGCCTTGTCTGAAGTGACTTTACCTTCAGCGTCATAATTTACACGTGTTTGGGCGTTGTCAATCTGAACGCCTACCACCGCACCGGCAGCATCAAAGGCAACAGCTGAAATCACGCTGTCCACCTGTGCCATGGGCAGGGTTTCTTTGCCGTCTGCATCAACAGAGAAATCTCTTGACCTGGCGATGGAAACTTCAGTTCCAAGACCCAGGCTGGCAACATTGCTGACAGGAACAGCGTTTGCGTAGGCTTTTTCAACAGCTTCCAGGTATGTGGATACACTCATGGTCACAGTGGAGGCCATTTCCGGAAGATCAGGGTAGCCATCATTCATGGGAAGGGCTTTGATTTCATCGATGGTTTTACCAACCATCCAAGCTTCCACTTCAGCAATCTGTTCAAACCACTCTTTACCGATGGATGACACATTTCCCATCCCGTAGTCGGCACCCAGTTCTACTTTGGTTTTTACCAGAGCAGTTTTGTCGGAAGCTACCTTCATTTCCTCGTCAAAATTCACACGGGTTTGTGCGTTGTCGATGATCACATCAACCACACGGCCTTCGCTGTCGAAGGTGGCGGCAGCAATAACGGTATCAACCTGCGCACGGGCAGTTTTGTCTGCTTCTGCATCGGTGGATTTACCCATGGATGTCAGCAGAGCCAGACCCATACTAACGGCTTCTCCTGCCTCGCCGGCAGGTGCTTCTGTTACTTCTTCTTCAACAGTTTCTTCTACTTCTGCCGGAGCTTCGGCAGGAGCCGGTTCTTCAGTGGCCCCGGTGGTGCCACAAGCAGTCACCAACAGTGTCATGACCAGCAATAAAGCTAACAGCGATAATGTCTTTTTCAATCCTCTTCCTCCTCAAAATATACTCGTTTGTGTTTTATCTAACGATTTTGAAAACCGTTTTCCCCAGAGTCTTTTCTCGTGGGATAATACTTATTCTAACCTTATTTTGATGAAAGTCAATATGACAGGGACAACAGCGGGACGTATTGCAATTACTTAAGGATGTATGTCCCCTCATCTGTTTTTCCGGGCAGACAACCGTCTTTCCCCGGCGGCAAAAGAGCTTTGCACACACGCTCTTACTTACACTAAAAAACCTGCAGTAACACCTGCAGGCCAGACTGTAGACAAAATAAGATGAAGACAAGGGATTTGGTAAAGGACAGCCTTGGAAATCTTGTCAGTGTTTTTTCGAAAAGAAGAGAAAACCGCCAGCGCCTGCTGTTTGAGCGCAGCGAGTTCAGGCGCTGTTTTCGAGACTTTCGACTAAAAACACACAAGATTGGAGTCAGCTGGCCGGGCCAAAGCCCTTTGTCTTCAACCTCACCTGCAGTAACACCTGCAGGCTTTCATTTTATGGAGTGAGTACGGTTATCTCTATACGTCGGTTATTGGCGCGTCCTGTACTGGTATCATTGGTATCAATGGGGTTTTGTTCTCCGAAGCCAGTTACCGACAAACGTTCTTCCGCCACTCCCAGATCGTAGATGAGATACCGGGCAACGGTGATGGCTCTGGCGCTTGAAAGCTCCCAGTTGGAGGGATATGCGGCAGTGCTGATGGGCACATTGTCCGTATACCCTTCCACCACCACCGGGTTTGGTATTTCAGTCAGCTTCAGACCAATATGCTCCAACAGCTCCAGCCCCTGGGCAGATACTTCGGCACTGCCACTGGCAAAAAGAACACTGTCTTTGAATCGAATCATGAGTCCCCGCTCATTGTCCAGAATCTGCACTTGTTCCATCAAATCATTGTCTCTGAGAAAGTTGATGAAGTCTTCCCGGGAGTGACTCATATCCTGCTGCAGGTGATTAATGCCAAAAAGATGCTGGGAAAGCAGTTGTTTTTCCTGCAGCAGCCGGCTGTTTTCCATGGTGAGACGTCCCACTTCCCGATCCAGGTCATCCACTTGTGCCGTCAGGCGCAGGCGCAGCTCATGAAGCGTGTCAGACTCACTGGCAGACAGAATAAAAAACACCATGAAAAAGCACAGCATGATGGTGATCATATCACTGTAAGTGATGAGCCAGTTGTTGGAAAGCTCAATTTCATGATCCTGGCCGATGGCAGGCTGCTGATCAAATCTCAGGTCCAAGGGAGTTCACCATCCTTTCGCCTTCACCCCGACGGGGGTAAATCAGCCGGTCTTCCTCTTTTAACATCACGTTCATTTTATCAAAAACATTGCGTGCCGAGTCATTTCCGGCAATAAGAAGCACGCCTTCCATAATCATGCGGTAGCGAAGCACCATCTGCTCAATATATTCCCGCAGTCTTACCATGAGTGGCACGGCAATAAAGCTGGCGATCAGACTGCCGTAAAGGGTGCTCACCAGGGCGGTGGCCATGTGCCCCATAATGGCATAAGTCTGGTCCAGGTGAGACAGCAGGCCAATCATGCCGATGAGGGTTCCGATGAGACCAAAGGAAGGCGCCACGTAGGAGACCACCTTCAGCAGGTTATACGACCGGTAAAGATTGGCACGCCGGGACTCAATGTCTTTCTCCATGATATTCTGAACCACTTCCGCTTTTTTATAGTCATTCAGAAGAATCAGGGCATCTCTGACAAAGCTGTCGGTTTCACCGTCAATGTCTCCGTTCAGCGACAGCAGCCCTTCCCGTTTCACCTTGATGGAAATCAGGTGAATTTTGTGCAGGTCTTCCTCATATGTGACGGGCTGAGTGAAACTGTCACGAATGAGCGTCACCGTTTCCACCACTGTTTGAAAGGAGAAACCAACAATGACAGAGAGAATGATCCCTGCCAGAATAATCTCCAGTGCGTACAGGTTAAAGAGCGCCGCCATGGAAATACTGCCGCCGATGGAATGAATCATCAGCACCAGCAGAATCAGCACGATGGGTACTTTGGTATTGTTAAGCCAAGAAGCTTTCATGAAATCCATCCTTTATTCATATTTCTTTCCTGTTTTTTTGTTGCGGCTCTTCTCCTGCTTTTTCCGGCCATCATCGCCAGATGCCCCTATTGTATCAGAAAGCCCCCGGGGAATAAATAAAAAAACCGGTAATTTCCCATTATGACCTTGCAGTCCTGCGGGACCGTGTTATAATAGTATTCACCAGGCGGCACAGGGCCTGGCTTTTGTGATGTCCTGAGGACCATAAGGAGGGATTCTATTGAAAATTAAAGGCATTGACAAGTTGAAGCTCTACGACTTTAATAATCTAACCAAGTCGCTGAGCTTTAATATATATGATATCTGTTATGCCAAAAGCTATGAGCACCGTCAGGATTACATTCGGTATATTGACGAACAGTATAACGCCACCCGGCTGACAGAAATCCTCACCAACGTGACCCATATCATTGGTGCCAACGTGCTGAACATTGCTCAGCAGGACTACGATCCCCAGGGTGCCAGTGTCACCATGCTCATCGCGGAAGGCCCCGTGGAAACCCTGGGCGCCGCCAATGGTTCTGCCCGGCCTGGCCCGGACGCCGAACAGGTACATAAGGAATCTGTGGTGGGCCATTTGGATAAAAGCCATATCACGGTACACACTTACCCCGAGAGCCATCCCGATAAGGGAGTCAGCACCTTCAGGGCCGACATTGATGTTTCAACCTGTGGTCAGATTTCACCGCTGAAGGCTCTCAATTACCTGATTAAGAGCTTTGAGTCAGACATTATCATCATGGACTACCGGGTGCGGGGTTTCACCAGAGATATGAACGGAAAGAAATGCTTCATCGACCACAAAATCAACTCCATTCAAAATTATCTTCCCGCCAAAACCCGGAATCAGTACCAGATGATTGACGTCAACATTTATCAGGAGAACATTTTTCACACTAAGATGATTCTTCGGGAGTTTGATCTGGACAATTATCTTTTTGACTCAGAAAGAAATGAGTTTGACCCTGCCGAGCGGAAGAAAATCAAGAAAAAAATCAAAAAAGAAATGTCTGAAATCTTTTATGGCCGTAATATGGTCAACGTTTAGAAGAGCCCGCCGAATGATCCGGCGGGCTCTTCTAATAGACCAACACCTGCCGGCTGAAGAGCACCGACTCCGGCGTCATGTGAAGGCTGGCCAGCTGCCCCTGGGGTGCCGATGCAGGTTGAAAAGCGTGGCCGGTTCCCGGAAGCACACTGCCACCGGCATAAACACCAGTATGGGTGAGAAAAAATTCATCCAGCTTCTTTTCAGCCATCAGCTGCCAGATCCAGTGGGGGGATTCCACTGCCATCTGACGAACTCCCAGCTGGCGCAGCAGGGACAGCAGGGTGTGAAAGTCGGGGAAATGATCATCCGGCAGGGTGATGACCAAGTGCCGCGGATCGGCGCCTTCCGGGTCTTTTTCCAACTGCCGGTTCACCATTTGTGCCGACATGGCCGCCAAGCCAACAGTCTCTTGGGGGTTGGCACCGTCAATCACCCCATAGCAAAAGCGCCCGCCGGGGCAATCCACCAGCTCCTGACGGCTGGAAGCCGGCACCACCACCAGCAACGGGATCTGGGGAGTTGACAGCACCGGGTGCTGCCAGGGCAATTCTCCCGGCCGCCGGGTGATGATCACATTCCATGGATTCCTGCAAAAACGGCTGTCATGTGCCTCCCGAAAAGCCTGAAGATCCGGGTCATACACATGGCCGGTGAACTCCGGCTCTTCTTTCAGGGTGCCGGTGCCCAGCAGTACGGCATCTGCCCAGGTGCGCACCAGGTTCACCAACCACAGATCCGTTTTCCCCTGGCTGTGATCCAGCTTGTTGGCACTGGTAAGGGTTCTGCTGCTGGATTCATTTTCAAACCCCAAGCGCCCATCTAGGGAAAGCACCAGACAGCCGGTGAGATAGGGACGGTCTGGCGGCGCTGCCGGAAACACCAGGGGGCCGTACACCCGCTCCACCTTTTCGGGAATCTGGCAAAAATCGGCATTTTCTGCCATTTGACGTAACAGATTTTCGTTTCTGTAAAGGCATTGCAACGGTAATTGAGATGCAGGAAAAGCGATTTTTTTCAGCATAACTGCCTCCTATTGAAATGATGGTGTCTATTTTGAATTAATGATACAACCCGTCTTAACATGATGATGTGCTCTTTCTGATAGTGGTGATTCCATCTCTCTCGAAGTGGTGATTAATTCTTCATGGGCGAGTAAGCCTGCTGATTGATGATGCCCTTATTGTCAATCAGTCCCGCCCGATCTGCAATTCCCGGAGGCCGCTTCCCTTGCCGAAAGCAAAACCGCCTTTTTCACGACAGTCGGTATTTTTCCAATCACTCATAATATGATACAATTGAGTGGCGACTCGCCCCTTCTTTAACCAGTACATCCAGAGCAGCGCTGGTGCTGTTATGGCGCAGTGACACTACTGTGGCAATACTTTGTGATTTGCTTATGACCGCTGCATTCATAACACCCCTCACAGGAGTTGATGAAATTGGATAACCGCCGCATCCAGCGCATCGTTCAGCGAATGATGCTGCTGATTCTCATCATGTTTGTTTCCAGCGTTTTTTTAACCCGCTACCTGTATCAAACCTTTGAAGGGAAAAGCATCACCTACTTTCAGAGCATCCTTTTTGTGGTGCAAACCTATACCACCACTGGTTACGGGGAACTGCTGCCCTTTGAAACCGGTATGATGAACCTGTATGCTTCCCTCCAGATGATTCTGGGCACCGGTTTGATCCTCATCGGTTTGGCCACTGCCGCTGCTGCCTGGATGCAAAGCCACTTCCAGGAATTGCCTGCCACCAAGGTCTCTGCCAAGCTGAAAGATCACATGATCATCTGCGGTTACTCACCGCTGGCTGATTCCCTGCTGGATGAGCTTATTATTCAGCAAATGCCTTATGTAATTGTAGAGAAGCGCCATGGAACGGTGCGGGAACTGATGCAGCAGGGCCTGAACGTGATTCAGGGAGACCCCTCTGAACAGCAGATGTTGGAGGCTGCCGGCATTCGCCAGGCACGGGCCCTCATTGCCAGCAGCACCGACGATACCAATGTACACATTGTACTGGAAGCCCGTTCACTCTCTTCGCTGCCCATTCTGGTGGCAGTGGAAAATGAACTGCAGCAGGAAGCACTGGAACTGGCCGGCGCCACTGAAATCGTCGCACCGAAGCGCATCCTGGGAGAAGAGCTGGCCAGGGTGGCCACTTCCAGTCTGGGAAAAGAACTGGTGGCTGACATTGACCAGTTGGGCGACCTGCTGGTGATGGAGTTTCCCATCGGCATGTACTGTCAATATGCCAACCAAACTCTTCAGCAGAGCCGCATTCGCGAAAATACCGGCACCACCATTCTGGGATTGTGGGAAAACGGCGTGTTTCGTTTTGTAGACAGCCCCCATATGGTGCTGTCAGAGGAATCAATGGTGGTTGTTCTTGGCACCCGTGAGCAGCTGCAGCAGCTGGATGACAGCCTTTCCAGCCACCTTTACTCACCGGGCGATAACCGTCACCGGTTCGTTGTGGCCGGCTATGGCGATGTGGCCAAGCGTACAGTGGAACTCCTGTCGAAACAGGGGAATGAAGTACGCCTCATTGTGAATCAACCGGTGCCTGCTCATTCCCATGTTTCCGGAGACATGACTTCCCGGGCGGTGCTGTTGGAAGCAGGCATTGATAAAGCCGGTACTTATATCATTTCTGCCCCAACAGATGAACAGGCCATTTTTTCCACCCTTATGGCCAGAAAAATCAATCCACGACTGCGGATTTACGTGCGGGCCAACAGCCACACCAATGTGAAGAAGCTGTACCGGGCTGGTGCCGATTTTGTCTTGTCTGTTTCCAAGATATCCGGTAACATCATTTCCCGGCTGCTGACCACCGGCCCGGGAGATGTGATTCCCGATGTGGATATTCAGTTTTTTCAGCACCAGGTGGGTGAAGAACTGGACCTGACCACCATTCAGGAAGCTACGATACTGAAAAGCTCAGGCTGCATGATCATCGCCATTAAGAAAGAAGGCACCATTCTTCAGAACCCGCCGGCCGCCACTTTACTGTGCACTGGTGATATCCTGGTACTGCTGGCCCAGGGGGACGGGAGGGAAAAATTCAAAAGAGCCGTTCAATCAGCGAGAGAACCTGCCTAAATAGTGTTACCCTGCTTTCAACAGGTGCTTCATCTGGAACGTGGCTCTCGACTAATATTTCTCCAGCATCAGTTTTTTCCATTTGAACAGCTGCGACAGTGAAATCACCACTTCACTGCTTTGGGCTGTCAATTTTTTAGGGATAAATAAAGTAATCCCCTGGTGATGAAAAGCTTCGTAATCCTCCGGATTACTTTCGGGCTCCCAAAGATCAATCACCGCCACATCCACGGTGCCCGAGTGGCATCAGCCCTGTTTGACATAGTGAATTCCTGCCTTGCCTCCATTCTGGAGGATGTAATCCACCGCCGCTTTTTCCATGTTGATTTTCATGGGGTTTCACCCTTTCCATCTTGTGCTATAATAAGACCACTGCAGACAACACCGCAGCCTGAAAGGAATCTAACGATGACACAACCATTTTTACCCGTTACACTGGAAGAAGCCGAAAAACGGGGATGGGAATTTCCCGATTTTGTTCTGGTAAGCGGCGACGCTTACGTCGACCACCCCGCCTTCGCCCCCGCCGTCATTGGCCGGTGGCTGGAAGCCCATGGGTTTTCTGTGGGCATCATTCCCCAACCCGACTGGACCGACCCGGAGGCCTTTTCTGTTTTTGGCACTCCCCGGCTGGCTTTTCTGGTGACTGCCGGCAACATGGACTCCATGGTGAACCATTACACCGTTAATAAAAAACGGCGCCGACAAGATGCCTACTCTCCCGGCGGCGCTTCCGAAAAGCGTCCCGACCGGGCAGCCACTGTTTACACCCGCAAACTGAAGAAGCTCTTCCCCAAAACACCGGTAATTTTAGGTGGTCTGGAGGCCAGCCTGCGACGCATGGCCCACTATGACTACTGGGAAGACCGAATGAAGCCCTCCATTCTCATGGACACCAAGGCTGACCTGCTGGTTTACGGCATGGGGGAACGCACCATTCTTGAAATTGCCGAGGCCCTGAACAGCGGCCTCTCCGCTGCCAATCTCACCTTTATCCCCGGCACTGCTTTCTATTCCCGGGAGCTGGACACCTTCGACAACCCCCTGGTGCTCCCTTCCTGGCGCACCCTGCAGAGTTCCAAAAAACAAGTGGCCCGCAGCTTTCTCCGGCAGATGGATCACAACGATCCCGTCACCGGCCAGCCACTGGCAGAGCCCTACGACACCGGGTTTATTGTGCAGCTGCCCCCGGCCGAACCACTGACAACAGCCGAAATGGACCAGGTGTACCGGCTGCCCTACCTGCGCCGGGCCCACCCCCAGTACGATAAAGCCGGCGGCGTTCCCGCTCTGGATGAAGTGCAGTTCAGTCTCACCAGCAGCCGGGGATGTTTTGGTGCTTGCCATTTTTGTGCCATCACCTACCATCAGGGCAAGACCGTGCAGCCCCGCAGCCATGAAGCCATTCTGGAAGAAGCCGCTGCCATGACCCAAGACCCGGCCTTCAAGGGTTATTTTCATGATGTGGGCGGCCCCACGGCCAATTTTCGGCAACCGGCCTGCGAAAAAATGACCACCTCCGGTGCCTGTACCCACCGCCAGTGTCTCACACCTCAGCCCTGTCCCAATCTCACAGTGGATCACCATGATTACGTGACCCTGCTGCAAAAACTGCGTAAGCTGCCCCGGGTGAAGAAAGTGTTTGTGCGCTCAGGTGTACGCTATGATTACGTGATGGCTGATACAGACCCCACGTTTTTTGAAGAGCTCTGCCGCCACCATGTGAGCGGCCAGCTGCGGGTGGCACCTGAACATGTGGACGAAAAGGTGCTGGCACTTATGGGAAAACCCTCCAAAGAGGTTTATGAAGCCTTCCGCAAGCGTTTCGAAGACTTTAATGCCCGGGAAAACCTGAACCAGTTTTTGGTGCCCTACCTGATCTCCAGCCACCCCGGCTCTGATCTGAAGGCGGCCATTGAGCTGGCCCTCTACCTGAAAGAACTGGGCCACACCCCTGAGCAGGTGCAAGATTTTTACCCCACTCCCGGTACCCTTTCCACTGTCATGTATTATACCGAAATGAACCCCGTAACTGAAGAGCCCCTTTTCGTTCCCAAAGAACCGGATGAAAAGCGGATGCAACGGGCATTGCTCCAGGCCAAGCTGCCTGAAAACCACGCGCTGGTGCGCCAGGCCCTGAACAAAGCGGGGCGGCGTGACCTCATCGGCCGTCACCCGGACGCCCTGGTACCTCCCGGCGACGAAGTGAAAAAAACAAAGCCTGCACCACCAAAATCCCAGGGGAGCAGGCGCAAAAATAACCGTTAAACAGACTGTCGCCAACCTACAATGAAGATAACCGGTTTGGTGTAAGGTACCCTCTGAACTGTCGGCTAAATCGCCGGCAGTTTTCTTTTACCAATAAGCCGCTGCCATGCGGCGCAGCTGCTGCTCTGCCTCTTCCGACAGATTCATCCATTTCAGGTCTTCCTCCAGCTGCTCCGGTGTTCCGTGACCGGCCAGGTAACCGTTCACCCTGGCGGCGGTGGTGGAGTCCACAAAGGCTTGAAAGGTATCAAACTGGTTTTTCACCTCATCAAACAGCTCCCGCCGGTTTTGCAGATAATACTTCTGGTGGTAATCTTCGGCTGAATAGAAGGTCACTTCTGACCGAATCACTGTTTGCACCTGCTGGCCTTTGGCAGCTTCCAACTGCTGGATAGAATCCTGCAGCGCCTGGGCCTGCGTGTCGTTGTGGGTAAACACCATGCTGCGGTACTGGGCTGACCAGGCCCTTGCAAAGGGGTCGTGGTTTTCCCAGAAGATGTGAAGCAGCGCCTCGTATGTGATCACTTCCGGGTCATAGACAATCTGGATGGTTTCCGTATGGTCGCCAATATGGCGGTACGTGGGGTTGGGGGTGGTGCCTCCGGCATAACCGACACGGGTACGCATCACTCCCGGCTGTTGCCCGAACCGGGCATCAGGTCCCCAAAATCAGCCAAGGGCAAAAGTGGCAGTTGCTTCATGTGTGTTTTGATTCTTTGCTTCCTGCATTCCATCACCTCTTTCTGTTTCTGACGCGGGGGAACCCGCATGTTCCTCTCGGCAGGCAGTACCAACTGCTGCCATCAATACCCATACTATCAATAATCCCATAATCTGAAACCGCTTCCTCTTCAGATTCTTGTTCACAGCAAACCACTTCCATTCATCACATGGGTGTCGCAGGGTACCAGCAACACCGGCTGCTTTGACTGGCGGGTCACAGCTTCAGCAGTGCTGCCCAGCAACAGCTGTTGAATAAAGCCTTCCCCCCGCCGGGGCATCAAAATGAGGCTGATCGCTTCTTCATCGGCAATTTCAAGAATACGCCGGGAGGGAGTACCGTCAGTGAGATGAACCGCCACTTCACAACCTGCCGCTTCCATTTCTTTTTTCATTTGCTGCAGTTCCTGCTCGTTCCGATTCCGCAGTTCCTGCCACATGGCTTCGTCCCGAACCTTTTGCACCACCGACACCAGGACCACCGAATCAATATGGGGCGCCATGGCCATCAGCTCCTGCCACACCTGCCGGGCACAGGGAGAAAAGTCGGTGGGAAACAAAATCCGGTTAAATTTCAGCCGGCACACCGGGGTGTAGTCTTTTCGGTTCACATCTCTGAATTTTTCCACCAATACCGGTACCGGACTGAGACGAACCACATCGAAGGTGGTGCTTCCCAAAAATAGGCTGCGGATCATGCCGCCCCCATGGGAGCCCATTAGAATTAGTGAAGCCCCTTCTTCCACCGCTGTGTTAATGATTTCTTCTGGTGGAAATCCCATGGGTACCCGAATACTCACCTGATACCCTTCTGCTTCCAGCCGTTTTTTTTCCTTTTGCAGCCGTTCTTCGTAGTGGCGCTGCACCTCCAGGGCACTTCCCTGCGCTCTCACAATGCTGACAGCATGAAAGAGCACCACTTCTTCCATTCCCTGTGCCTTCAGTTCTGCCAGGCAGGCCATGAGTTCCTGGGCCGGCGGTGAAAAATCGGTGGCCAGCAGTATTTTTTTCATCAGCATCAAAAAACCCCCTCTCAAGCTTATCACCTTAATGGCTATATACCCATCAAGGCCGGCTTTTAAGAAGAGGCTTTTGTGATGTTTGTTTTAAGATGCGGCTTTTTCCTAATGGTTACGATGCCTGAAGGCTGTCCAGCAGCAACTGTACGCTTCCGATGTGCTTTTGCACATCTTCTCCCTGATGCAGTGCCAGATGAATCAGAAAAGATTCCACCAGCACGTACAGGGTAAAGGCCATACTGGGCGTGGGCATTTCCCGAATTTCGCCCTTTTCTATGCCCTGATCCAGCAGTTCCTGAAAGGTGTGACGAATCTGTGCCATATGATCGTTCACCAGCTCAATGGACGGATGCTCTTCCCGAATCATAATGAGCCAGAGGTCCACCAGCACCACCAGCTTCCGATTGTTGTCGTATTCCCTGAGAATAGCCGGAATCAATTTGCGAATGGTCTGCAGGGGACTTTCTGCCTCGTCGGCCAGAATGATCCGAAAATCTTCCCGCAGCGACTCAAAAAGGTGAACAATGGTATACTGCAATATTTCATCCTTGTTACGAAAATACTGATAAATGGTGGTGCGTCCAATACCGCAGGCGCTGGTGATATCCACCAGGTGGGTGTTGTGAAAACCCTTTTGTAAAAAGGAATCCACTGCTTTTTCCATGATCATGCGTTTTTTGGCTTCGTAGTCCACAATTTTTGGCACTTCTTTCACCTCTTTAATGACGCGAGCGTCATTTATTTTCAATTTTCAGTGTACCATATCTCAGATATGCGGAACAAGTATAACAGTTTCAATAAACAAAAAACCAGCAATAAATTCATTTCACTTGGATTGCAGCAACAAATTTCGTTTTTTAGATTCAACAACTATTCGACAGCCAATGACCGCTTTATTCCGGCAATACTGACGTTGAGTCCTGGGCCACCACCCATTCCTGAATCACCTGATACAGCTTCTCCATATCAATGGGTTTTGACAGGTAGTCGTTCATACCTGCTGCCAGGCACCGCTCTTTATCCTGTTTCAGTGCGTGGGCGCTGATGCCGATGATGGGGGTGCGTTCCCCAAATTTTTTCTCGAAGGATCGAATGACCGAAGTCACTTCAATGCCGCTGATGGTGGGCAGTTGCACATCCATGAGTACCAAGTCATAAGCCGTGGTTCCGAACATGCGAATGGCTTCGAAGCCATCCTGAGCCAAATCCACTTGGGCCCCCAGCTTGCGGCATATTTTTCGAAGAAGAATCTGGCTGATTTCGTCATCTTCCACAGCCAAAATGCGAATGCTTTCTTTTAAATGGGGGAAAAATTGTTGTTTCTGGCTGGCTGCCTCTCCGTTTCCTGCATGAAGTTCGTGGACACGCAGGGGAACTTCAAAATAGAAGCGGCTTCCTTCTCCCGGCGCACTGGAGAGAGACACGGTTCCCCCCATGAGCTCCACCAGTTTCTGTACGATGGCCAGCCCCAGGCCGGTTCCCTGATATGACTTGGAATAGGAGTCATCCAGCTGGGTGAACCGTTGAAAGAGCTTCTGCTGGTCTTCAGAGGCAATGCCAATCCCCGTATCCGCCACGGAGAATCGATAAATGCCAAAAGGATTCTCATACTGAACCAGTTCTGCCTCCAGGGTTACTTTTCCCGTTTCGGTGAACTTGAAGGCGTTGCTCAGCAGATGATACAGCACCCGGGTCAGCTTGCTCCGGTCACCCACCACCTTTACCCGGCAGGCCTCCGACGCTTCAAAGGTAAATGGCACGTTTTTGCTTTCCCCCAACACCCGAAAAGGTTCCATCACTTCTTCCAGGGTTTGGATCAGCTCAAAGACCTCTTCCCGCAGTTCGATGCGCTGCGACTCAATCCGAGCCACATCCAGCAGGTTGTTCATTGTTTCCACCATGCGCCCTGCCGACTCTGTCAGAATGTTCACCAGTTCCAGCTGTTCCTGGGAGAGGGGAGTGCTTTCCAGCATCATGGCGGCACCATAAATGCCATTCATGGGCGTGCGAATTTCGTGGCTCATATTGGAGAGAAACTGGCTTTTCACCTGGCTGGCTGCTTCTGCCCGCTCTTTGGCTTCCCGCAGCTCCAGCTCTTCTTTTTTTCGCTGGGTGATGTCGGTATAAATCGCCTGGTATCCCACAATTTCATCATCCACAATCACCGGTCCGCCTCTGACAATCACCGGCACCCGGCTGCCATCCTTGCGAACCCTCACTGACTCCATCTCCACAAACTCATTGGATTGTGTCCGGCAGGAGACTAATGCCGCCTCCTTCAGCAAGGCTTCATCTGTAATGAGCGGATCCAGGGAAACCCCCACACATTCCGCCTCTGTATAGCCGAAAAGGCGGGTGAACTGCTGATTAATTCTCACGATTTCCTGACGAGTGTTCAGATGGGCCAGGGCTTCGGGAGAATATCTGAACAATGATTCCAGCACACTTTTCTGATATCGCAGTGATATCTCGGCCTGCTTGCGCCGGGTAATATCCTGATGGGTGCCCACCATGCGGGTCGGTTGACCATGTTCATTCCATTCCACTGTCTTGCCCCGGGAGAGGATCCATTTTTCCTGTCCCTCTTTGGTTCTCATGCGAAAAACCGAATGATAATGTGCCAGCTCGCCTTTGATGTACAGCTCCCGGATTTTTTCCATTCGCTTCAAATCTTCAGGGTGAACGTGTGTCAGAAAAAAATCGTAGGTATGACGAACTTCGTCGGCAGTGAAGCCAAGCATCTGGGCCCAGCTTTCAGAAATCATATTTTCACCGGTCACCAGGTTCCAGTCCCAAATACCCTCCTGCGCCGCCTCCAATGCCATTTTAGCCCGAAGCAGTGCATTCTGTGAAAAAGCGTTGTCACGCTGGGCTCTGCGGGAATATCGACTGCCTTTTGAATAAAAATACTGGTGCGTTCTCCCTGGCATCAAGATCACCCCATCCTTTGCGGTCTCGTTTCAATCATAGGGTGAATACCCCATCTGGAACATTCACTAACATAAAACCCAAAAGAAAAGCACCTGTTCCCAAAACGGAAACAGGTACTCAGACTGTCGATAAACCACGATGAAGGCAAGGGACTTGTCTTCATCCTCAGACGCAGAATAAGTGCTGTAAGGCTGTTTATGCCAGATGAATCCAATTGTTTTTCAGACCGTGGAGCACCGCCTGGGTGCGGTCGGTGACACCACACTTTTGAAAGATGCTGGTCAAATGATTTTTAACGGTTTTTTCACTGATAAATAGTTTTTGGGCAATATCCCGGTTGCTCAGCCCCAGGGCCAGTTCCTGGAGAATCTCCAGCTCCCGCACCGTCAACCGGTCGGGGTCCGGCTCCTGAACAGCGCTGGAGAGCCTGTTCAGCTCTTTCAACACTTTTCCCATGAGCACCTGGGGAATATAGGATTCTCCCCGACATACCTGATGAATGGCATTCACCAGTTCATCGGGTCGCACATCTTTCAGCACATAGCCTGAAACCCCTGCCCTGATCAACTCCACCAGATACTCTTCCTGATCATGAATGGTCAGCGCAATGATGGGCAGTTGGGGGTGATGCGCCCGGATTTTCTTCACAGCAGTGATGCCATCCACCCGGGGCATATTGATATCCATGAGAATCACATCTAAATCCAGGGTGAGGGCTTTGTCAATGGCTTCCTGTCCATTCTCTGCTTCGGCCACAACGCGAATGGTGGGTTCCAGGGATAATACCTTCATCAGACCCTGGCGAATCAGCGCATGGTCATCGGCGATCATGACTCGAATGACCGGTTCCTCAACTGCTTTCATGCTGTTCACCACCTTGCTTCCTTCTTTCATCAGCTTCTTATCTTCTCTTATCTTCTTAACTTCTCTCTTTTTATAAGCTTCATCCAGTGGCTTCTTCCATTTTCTTCAATGAACGTCTTCGTGTCTCTTCTGCCCTCAGCTGCTTCATGCTTCTGCTCCATTTTCCCCCTCAATGGGAATGGATGCCAGCACCTGAGTGCCTTTGCCCGGCGCCGAACGAATATCAAATTTTCCCTTCAGCAAGTGTACCCGTTCACCCATGCCGGTGAGGCCAAAGCTGACTCCCTGCTTTTCCTCACGCACCTTGGCCATGTCAAAGCCGCGACCGTTGTCCCGCACCATGAGGTTGATGCGGTCTTTATGATACTCAATGGTGATCACCACCTCTGGCGCTCCCGAGTGTTTGCGGGCATTGGTGAGGGATTCCTGAATAATGCGAAAAAGAGCGATTTCAAGAGAGTTATCCACCCGTTGCTCCCGCCCCATCACGTTCAGTTCCACATGAATCTGGTAGTCTTCCATGTACTGTTCTGTATACCGCTTTACAGCGGCCAGCAGCCCCAGGTCGTCCAAAGACATGGGGCGCAGGTCAAAGATGATTTTTCGCACATCCTCCAGGCTGCCCCTCACCAGCCACATAAGGTCCTGAAGTTCATCCCGCACCTGGTCTGGGTTCACATCCATCAGCTTCAGGCAGAATTCTGCCCGCATCACAATGTTGGCGAAGCTCTGGGCCGGCCCGTCGTGAATGTCCCGGGCCACCCGGCGGCGTTCTTCTTCCTGTGCTTTGATGATGGAGAGTCCCACATTGTTGGTATGCTGCACTTCTCCCAGTTGGTTGAAGTATCCTGTCAAATCGTGGGTGAGGAGCTTCAGGGCCATGCTGATACTGCTGATGAGATCTTCCGATCGTTTTTTGGCATTTTCCAGAGTGCGCAGGTTCTGTGCCAGATGATCCCGCTGCAACCGCAGGATTTTTTCTGTCTCCCGCTTCTGCATCAGCTCCATCATTTTCTCATGGGCGGCATCATAGGTTTCCTTGATGGCCTCTTTGCTGTACCGGTTAAAATCCCGGTTCACCACCATCAGCTGGTTTCGCAGTTTACGGGATTCATCTTCCAGGCGATCCACTTCGCCAATCACCCGGTCAATGCGAATTTTGATGTCCAACAGCTGCCGCAGGCACCGATCATACTCATCGCGCACATCTGTTTCCAGTCTGAAAAGATCTGCTTTTCCCCGCTCTACGGCCTCAATGGTGTTGGCGATGACATTTTCAAGTTTCTTCATATCGAACACGGGAATCGCCTCCGGCATCATGCGTTCAAGTTGGTGGGTTCCCTGCCTTACGATCGTTCGTCTTTCACCTGGAACTGGTTCAGGAAAGTTTGCAGTTTTTGAGATACCCGGGTCAGCCGCTTGCCGCTGGAGAGAATTTCCCGCAACCACTCCTGCTGCTTATCGACACTCCATGAATCGTCTGCTGCCGCCATGGTTTCTGACCGGTTGACAATGAGTTTGGAGGCATAATCCATTTCTTCCACCGTCTGATAAATGGAGCGGAATAACACGCCCAGCTGGCGATTCATCAGGTTAAACCCTTCTGCCAGATGCCCCAGCTCATCGGCTGCCGCCGGCTCCAGTTCGCCTGAGAAGTCTCCCACCGCTGCCTGTTCAGTGGCAGTGAGCAGCTGTTTCACCGGTTTGCCCACCGATTTCACAATGATGACTCGAATGAGCACCAGGCTCACCAGCACCACGCCCACAAAAATTTTCACCCACTGAAGGGCACTTTCCATGAGAAACTGCTGGGCGGGCAACAGGTCGGTGGTGAAATGCAGATAGGCCGCTGTCTGACCCAAGGCATTCGCCAGAGGAACCACAAAGAGAAGCACCGGCCGGTCGCCGGTTTCGCTGGTGGTTTGCTGTACCTGCAACACACCCTGCTCCACGGCGGCACTCAGCGCCCTTGATTGCATGTGATTCCCCAGACGCTCCTGCTGGTCATGGGCCATCATCTCCCCTTTTACATTAGTTACGTAAACCTGGGTGATTTTAGGGTCCTGTTTCATGAACGAAATGACAGACAACATGGGTTCGGTGTCACTTGCTGTCATGGCATTTTCCATGATTTCGCCTGCAAACATGGCAATGGACTTCCCTTGCCGTGTTTCCTGTTGGATTAATACCCTTTGATTCATAAAATATGTCATGGTTCCCATCCCCAGCATTAAAAATGTGATGAGCAGGGTGATGGTCATGCTTACTTTAAAGGTGAGCGAAAAGCCTTTTCGTTTTTTGACAGTCATGCGTTTCATCAGATTCCCTCTTTTCTTATAATCAGATCAATGACATCCCCCGGCTGAATCCCCAGCCGACGAGCCTTGCCGGCAGCCATTTCCAGCACCCGGCAGGCACCGGGCATTTTCTGGCCCCAAGTATTGGGGGGGAGGGTGTCAGCCACCTGCAGCACCCGGTTGTGATCATCGAGAAAGAGTGCGTCAATGGCATACCCCATTCCCCAGGTGTGAATGCTGCTGCAGGGTTCCAGCAGCAGACCGGTATCCGCCGGCAACTGCCGGGTACCCAGCAGCCCTTTGAGGCGGCTGAAAAAAGTATTGGCATGGATGACCCGCGCCACAGGTGTGATGATTCTCTCCGCCATTGATCTCCCTCCCCGATTTCCAAGACTACTCCTTACCAGATCCCTTATCTTCATCGCATTTGACACTTTTATTGGAACACCCGCATGATCTGCAGCACGGCCGGCCCTAACAGGACAATGAAGATGGCGGGGAAAATGAACATCACCATGGGAATCAGCATTTTGATGGGCGCTTTCATGGCGGTTTCTTCCGCCCGCTGCCGCTTTTTCTGCCGCATTTCCTTTGACTGGATGCGCAGCACGTTGCCAATGCTGATGCCCAGCTGCTCCGCCAGTACGATGGAGCCCACAAAGTTGGAGAGGCTGTCCACGTTCAGCCGGGCGGCCATGTCTTTCAGGGCATCCCGCCGGGATTTGCCCATTTTGGTTTCCCGGAGCACCGTGAGAAATTCATCGGACAGCAATCCGTTGGTTTTCTCCACGATTTTCATGAGAGCCCCTTCAAATCCCAAACCGGCTTCCACACTTACTGTCAGTAAATCCAACAGATCGGGCAAAGCCCGCTGCACTTCATCCCGCCGGCGGCGCACCCGCCCCGAGAGCCAGGAGTCAACGATGAACCAGCCAACAAAGAACAGGGGCACCATCATCATCACTGCCTGCCAGACCGGCCGGCCTGTCTGCTGAAAAAAGATCCAGCAAAGCCCTGCAAAGGCAAGGGCCAGAAGGGTTTTGATCACCATCCACTCCCGGGCATTCAGGTTGCCGGGACGGCCGGCCTCCATCACCTTTTTATCCAGATCTGCCTCCCGGGTGAAGGGAATCACTGCCAGCACCAGGTTGGCAGATTTCCCCAAAACCGGCCGAAACATCCGCTGGTAAAGCGGCGCTGACAGTTCCTGTTTGCGAATGGGCACTTCCTTTTCTCCCAGTACATGATCCATACGCTGGGACATGCGCATTTTTTCTCCAAACACGGCACGGTGCAGCAGCAGAAACAGGGTTCCCGTCATGCCAAACACTCCCGCCATGGTCACGGCCACAAACATGTTCATTCCTCCTCCACCGCTCCTGTCAAAGGCAGACTACACCCGGATACGGACAATCTTTCGAATAAAGAGAAAACCCACCATCTCACCGGCCACTGCCATGAGCAGCATCACCCGGCCCACCGGGTGGGTGATCAGCTCCATCAGGTAGCTGGGGTTCACCAGCAGCATGAAAAAAGCCAGTATCACCGGCAGAAACCCGATGACCATTCCCGACAGCCGGCCCTGGGCCGTGAGGGTTTTAATTTCCCCCTGCAGTCGCACCCGCTCCCGAATGGTTTCGGCAATTTTATCCAGCACCTCTGCCAGATTGCCCCCCACCTGCCGCTGGATGAGTACCGCGGTGATCACCAGATCCAGGTCATCGCTGTTCACCCGTCGGCTCAGGTTCTGAAGGGCCCGCTCGGTGGAGGCTCCCAGGTTCACTTCCCGGAAAGTGCGGCTGAACTCTTTGCTGATGGGTTCAGGCATTTCCTTGCGCACCATGTCCATGCTCTGCATGAAGCTGAAGCCTGCCCGCAGGGAGTTGGACATGATGGTGAGGGCATCGCAGATCTGGGCATTGAAGCTGGTCAGCCGCCGGGCCCGGGCCCGCTTCACCAGAAAGAAGGGAACAAAGAGCATGATGGCGCCGGCGGCCAACCCCACCAGGGGATTCAATGTGGCACCGGAGAAAAACAGGAAGGTGATAAGCATGCTCACCAGGGCCAGGGCCATGAACTCGCCGCCGCTGAGGGGCACGTCGGATTCTTCCAGCTGTTTGTCCATGCCCCGGCCCATGCGGTTCAACAGCCCCAGGCTGCCAAAGGCTGCCAGCAGTTTTCGGGGCAGGTCTTTGGTGTCTTCCTTTCGATTGGGAGCCGTCCCGTCTTCACTGCCGCTGATGGTTTTTACCCGTTTGGCCACACTGGGGCCGACGGGCTGCCGGGCCTGGTGCAGCCCCAACACCAGCAGAAAGCCGGTGAGAAAAATCAATATGGATAACATGGTTGGATTCATGAGGACACCGCCTGTCTCTGATACTAAAAAATGGATGGGTTGAAAAGGGTATGGGGCAGTTGAATCCCATTGGATTCCAGCATTTCAGTGAACTTGGGTCGAATGCCGGTGGCCACAAATTCTCCCATGACTTTGCCCCGTTCATCAACACCGTGTTGTTTGAAGAGATACAGGTCTTGCAGGGTGATCACATCCCCCTCCATCCCCTGTACTTCGGTTAAGTGGGTGATGCGCCGGGAACCATCCCGCAGGCGGCTCTGGTGAATGATCAGGTCCACCGCCGAGGCAATCTGCTCCCGAATGGCCCGCACCGGCAGGTCCATGCCGGCCATGAGCACCATGGTTTCCAGCCGGGAAATCATATCCCGGGGGGTGTTGGCATGGCCGGTGGTGAGGGAACCGTCGTGGCCGGTGTTCATGGCCTGGAGCATATCCAGCGCTTCGCCGCTGCGCACCTCTCCCACCACAATGCGGTCGGGGCGCATCCGCAGGGAGTTTTTCACCAGGTCACGAATGGTGACGGCTCCCTTGCCTTCAATGTTGGGCGGGCGGCTTTCCAGGGTGATGACATGGGGCTGCCGCAGCTGTATTTCCGCCGCATCTTCAATGGTGACAATGCGGTCACTGTCGGGAATAAAGGAGGACATCACGTTCAGCGTGGTGGTTTTACCACTGCCGGTGCCTCCTGAAACGATGATATTCAGCCGCCCCTTGACGCAGGCATCGAGGAATTCAGCCATCTCCCGGGTGAGGGTGCCAAAGTTGATCAGGTCTTCCACGGTGAAGGGATCGGTGGCAAACTTACGAATGGTCACCGTGGGGCCGTTGAGGGCCAACGGGGGGATGATGGCATTCACACGGGAACCGTCGGGAAGGCGGGCATCCACCATGGGACTGCTCTCGTCGATGCGCCGGCCAATGGGAGCCACGATGCGTTCAATCACATTGAGCACATGGTCGTCATCCCTGAACCGCACCCCGGTGAGCTCCAGCTTTCCGTTCCGCTCGGCGTACACCATGCGGGGGCCGTTGACCATGACTTCGCTCACGGCTTCATCCTGAAGCAGGGGATTGATGGGGCCATAGCCGATGATTTCATCCACCATTTCCTGCTTCAGCCGCAGCCGGTCCATCCGCAGGTGCACCTCGGTGCCGGTTTCCTGCACCAGCTGGTCCACCAGCTCTTCAATGCGCTTGACCACGGCTTTTTCCGAATCCTGCTCTGTTTCCTTTTCATCGGGCTTGGCGTTTTTCAGCTTGTCCACAATTTTGCCGTGAAGCTCATGCTTCCAGGCCGCATGGGGGTCTGCCAGTTCCACCAGATTTTTCGGCTGCTGTTCTTCCTGGCTGCGGTCTTTTTCTTTTTTCTTTTCCAGCTTTTGTAATAATGACATGCCCCATCACTCCTAAAAGTTAAACAAACGGTTAACGACCATTTTATTCTTTCGGCTGCTGCGGCTCTTGTCGCCTTCCAGCAGGTTCAGTTCTTCCATCAGGTTCATCACACTGATGGACACACCGGCATTGGGCTGGCTGATGACAAAAGGCTGGCCCTTGTTGATGGCGGTGCGCACCACCCGCTGGTCTTCAGGAATGGCGGCGGTGAGGTGGGTGTCCAATGTGGTTTCCAGGTCTTTCACCTTGATGCCTTCCCGGTTCTGCTGGTTCAGCACAATACTGGTGCGGCCGGCATACTTGAGGGTGGCGAAAATTTCCCGTGCCGATTTCACATGTTTCAGGGTGGTCAGTTCCTGGTTCAGCATCAGGGCAATCACATCGCTGGCATCCAGCACATTGAGATTGATGTCGCTGTAAGAAGGCGCCGTATCCACCAGAATGTAGTCATAATGATTCCGCAGGATTTTGAGAATTTTTTCCACATGGTCGGCCTCCACCAGTTCTCCCTGCTCGGGGCTGGAGGGGGCGGCCAGAATCTGAACCCCGGTTAGATGGGGTACCATGTAGCTTTCAATGAGGCCCAGATCCATCCCGTTTTCATCCTGCACCAGGTCGGCAACACTGCCCTTGGCTGCCACGTTCAGCATTACTGAAACGTCGCCGGAGGCCAGGTCCAGGTCAATGAGAGCCACTTTTTTCTGCGTCTGCCGGGCCAGTGCCACGGCCAGGTTGCAGGCCAGGGTGGTTTTTCCCACGCCGCCTTTGGTACAGAAAAAGCTGACAATCTTGCCTTTTTTGGCGTAGCGTTCCTGGGTGGTTTCCTTCACCGGTGCGCCGCCGCCAAACTGCAGGTTGCGCCGCTGCTGGCTCTGGTGCACCCGGCGAATGGTTTCTGCCAGTTCGGCAGAGGTGAGGGGTTTCACCATGTATTCCCGGGCACCGGCGGCCATGGCCTTGCGCAGGTACTCCTGTTCTCCCTGAATGGAGACAATGATGATGGCCGATTCAGGCACCTTCATGGAAATTTCCTCCGTGGCACCGATGCCGTCGAGACCGGGCATGTTGACATCCATCAGAATCACATCCGGCTTCAGATCCATGGCCAGGGCCACGGCTTCGTGGCCGTCGCCGGCTTCGCCCACCACTTCCATATCATCTTCAAAATAAAGCAATCGCTTGATATCTTCCCGTGTATTGGCGATATCGTCTGTCACCAGAACCCGAATGGGTGTCATGGGATTTCCTCCTTCTCTTGGCTGGTTCACTTTTTTGGCTGGTTTAGCGCATTAATCCTTCCACACCCACCATGGGAATCACCACCACCCGGTCATCCTCCGGCGAACGGAGAGACAACTGAATGCTGCCGTACTGAATGGCCAGGGCAATTTGCTGGGCTTCTTCCGGTGCCACCATGAGGGTGACGGTTTCCGGTTCTCCCGGTTTGTCTGCCCCGCTCACCATGCGGGCATCAATGGCCAGTACCGGCACATGATGAATGATGGTGGAGGTGGCGGTGTAGGTTTTTTCATCGGTGCTGCCGGTTTCCGGGTTGCGGGTTTCCACTTCGTAGCGGAAGGTGACCAGCACATCCACCAGGTCGTTGACTTCCAGAAGCCCGTGGAGGGCACTGACATACCCCACTGGAATGGAAACGGCCCGTTTGCCCTCTGCCACCTTCACTGCCAGGCCTCCCTGCTGGTCTTCCCGAGACATGAGCTTTTGGGTCATCACCTGCTCACCGGGGAAAATATCACTGCGGGCCAGCTTGCCCACAGCGTCTGCCGGGTCCAGAATGGCACCGGGCATCACATACTCCACCGGCACTTCCACAAATTCCAGCATGCTTCCCTGAATGGTGGCCCGGGCAGGAATGGTTTGCTTGGCGGTGGCCACCTGAGTGTAGTTACCGGAAAGCTGGTAGGTGGCTTCCACGGTGCGCATGTACTGAAAGGCTCCAAAGGCGGCAATGGCGCCAAAGAGAATGGCCAGCAATAAAATCAGTTTATTTCTCATGGTTTGCACCTGCTCTCTTATTGAATCAGTCTGGCGGCTGCCAGCCCATAATAGTCCTGGTTGAGGTCGGTTTCATATTCCATGCCTTCCGGCGGAACACGTTCCAGAAAATAGCCTTTCACATTGTTCTTGTTGCCGCTGCCTTCCACCTCCTGGGCGAAAAAGGCGGCAAATCCCACCACAATGACAGTGGTTCGTCCCTGAAGTGTCTGGGGATCATAGATGGGCACAATCATCACCCGGCTGCAGTTGGGTTTGTAATTTTCGTGGGTGCAGGCTGGTGAATGCTGGCACTGGTTGATGCGATAGTTCACCCCGGTGGTGGTGGGACCAGACATGTTTCCCGGTTCTGTGGGAATCTCATCCCCCACCCGAATGATGCCGTTGTAGCCATATTTGATGTTATTCTCGTAGGATGCTGCTCCCGGAAGTCCCAAGGCCAGAGCGCCGTAGTTGCCCGGGCCGTAATCATCCTTTGACCCGGCTTTCAGGGTGTACAGTGTGTTGTAGGTCAGTTCCTGTTCGGGAATGCCGAAGGGCACGATGCCCCTGCCGCCGCTTACCGCGCCGTACTGGGCGGTGGCACTGGCAGTAACGGTGCCGCTGGAAACGCCGATCACCGGCCCGAAGACAAAACTGCGGTCACGGGTGGCGGTGACGGTGATCTGGCGGCTCTGTTCCCCAAAGGTGACGGTGACTGCCGATGCTTCCACGTCATTGTAAGCGGCGTAGCTTTTGGCAATGGCTTCAGCCACCGTCGTCTGAGGCAGCTCCCGGGCACCGGCCAGGGCAGCGGCATCCACTGCATTCACCAGGCGGCTCTTCTCAAGCCGCAGGGCTCCCAGGTCAATGACCAGGGCACTGAAGCCAAAGGCAGCCATGAGAAAAACGGCGAAGAGCACCAGCACCGACCCCTGCTCTTGTTTCAGCAGGCCTGTCATCCAACGTTTCATCCGAGTTTTCATCTGATTTTTCATCCGGCGTTTCAAATTCAGTTGTGTGTGAAGGGGGGTTCCCCCCGTCATGCTTTTTTCCTTCATCGCCATCTCACTCCCTGCGCATGGTAGCCGATGCCGTCAGGGGCACCGGGTTGGGCAGATAATCGCCGATGAGGGGGGTGATCAGCGGCATGTTGTAGCGAATTTCCACCGTCACCGGTACCCCCGGCGGCCGGCTTCCCTCAGCGGGGGTGATGCTGAGAATCTGCAGCCGGGTGTCACTTTCTGCCAGAGTGACGGCCTCCCGAATGCGGGCTTCGATCTCTGCATCATTCTTGCCAATGGCCGCCACCCGCACCCCCTCCCGTACCCCGCTGGTGACGGTGATGTACGAGTAGAACACCCGACCGAACTCCACGGTGCCAAAAAGCAGCAAGACGATGATGGGTAAGATCAGCGCCAGTTCCACCAGTGACTGGCCATTTTCCTTTTGAAATCCTTTCATGGATCCGTTCCTTCGTCGTTTCATGCTTTTCCCACCTTTACCCCATAAAATATGCCAGAAAAGTACCTGCCGAAATGGCAATGCCATACGGAAAAGCGATGGCCCGGGGATGCTGCAGGGTTTCCAGCACCGCTCCCCGGGGAATCATCAGCAGCAGTGACATCAGAGCGGTTCCCAGCCGGCGGAAAGTCTCTCCCATGGCCTTCTTGTGGGCCAGCAGTACCAGGGCGATGATACCCCCGGCCAGGGCTGTCATGAGAAAGGCCTGAAACACAAAAGCCGGCCCCTTCAAAAGGCCAATGACACCCAGCAGCTTCACGTCACCGGCTCCGATGCCCCCCATCATGAAGGGAATCAGTAGCAGCCCCATCCCTGCCAAAAGCCCAAGGATGCTGGCAGCCAGGCCGGATAAGCCCTGCCCCAGCGTGTTGGCCGCGAGCCCCAGCAACAGCGCCGGCAGCAACACCTTGTTGTAAATCTTTTGTTCCTTCAGGTCGGTGACAAGGCAAATGATCACGGTGACCAGCAAGATCACATCTGTGGGTTTCATGGGTCTTCCATCCTTTCCCTGGTAGAAAAAGGACCCTGAGCCAGATTGTCAGGGTCTTTCTCCATTGGCTTCATGTTCATCCTCTGAAGCGAATTATTGCAGTTCGTCAGCCACTTCCTGCATTTTGGTGCCAACACCGCTGCCCAGAGCGATGAGTGCGCCGATGACCACTACAGCCACCAGTGCCAAAATAAGTCCGTATTCCGCCATGCCCTGTCCGCTTTCGTCTTTTACCAATGCCATCATTTTTTCCATCATGTTGTTGACCTCCTCATTTTTTCCTTTGTTTTTGAACCCGTCTCGCGACTCAAATCCCATCAATCAAAAAGTTCTGTCGTCCTGATGAATGATTCCCGAAGGCTGTTTCCCAAAGCTCCCAGCGCTGTGAGTACCGCCAGAAAAACAAAAGCGAGAATCAGGGCATATTCTGCCAGTCCCTGGCCAGATTCCTCCATCAGCAATTTCATCATTGGTTTCAGTGGGCGTCACCTCCAGATTTCCTTTTTCGATGTGGTGAATGATTTCATTATACGGGGGATTAAATCGACGCACATGAATCATTTGTCTGGTTTGAATAAAAAAACAAGTCCCAATCAGTCTGGGACTTGCGGTGATTTCGTAGGACCTTTGGTCCTGGGTCTGTTGATTATAGGTACACCTGCTGCATTTTTTCCAGCCGCTGTTTCATTTCATCTCTCAAGCTCGGCGGTTTCAACACTTCAACCCCTTCACCCTGACTCAACAGCCACATGACAATTCCTCTTCCAAAGGTTTTTGCCTGTATCACATACACCCCTTCCTTTTCTTCCAGCACTTCTGCATGGGGAAGCCGGTCAAGTACAGCTTCCACCGACTCTCCCCTGAAGCGAAAAGTGATGGTTTGAAGGTTGCCGCCCTGCATAAACTGCACCAGTTTTCTGAACTCACCTTCGCTGAACCGATCACGGTAGGCCACCCGAAAATGCTTCGGCAGAATGGTGTATTCCTGAATTCTGTCTAATCGATAGATTGCCGGAAACTCATAGTCTTTTCCGGCAATCATGGCCACCAGATAAAAATAGTATTCCGAAAAGAGAAGGCCCTGGGGTTCAACGTTTCTTTTCACTGGTTCAGACTCGATTTTGCCCCTTGGGCCAATTTTAGTGTACTCGATTTCCATGATATGCTGTTCTTTGATGGCTTGAGAGATTTCCCAGATACGGGTAATAAGCGATTGCCCATGCTTTGGTTCTACATAGCCATTCATTTCACTTTGAAGGGTTTTTTTAATCATGCCCCGATCTTCAGCAGTACATTGTTGCATGAGTTTTTGAAGCAAGCTGTTAACTTCCACCTGGTTAAAGCCTCTACTTTCCAAGAGGACTTTTGAAATGGCTAACACATCTTCCCGGGACAGGTGGGCTGCTTGGGTATCTGCCAGCACGTAGCCCTTCTGCTGACGGCTATAGGCCACATGCATTGTCTTTTCTTCTGCCAGAAAACTGTTGATATCCTGAATGTATCGAGTGATGGTTTTGGTGCTGACCCCCAATCGAAGAGCCATTTCTTCCCGATTCACCACGTTTCTTGCCATGAGGGTTTCGTAAAGATGCAGCAAGCCATAGGGCTTATCTCCCTTGATTTCCATGGTATCCTCCCTCTTTATTATTCATAAATATTCTTCCATTTACTCTTGTTTTCAGGGGGCATCATTTTCCTCCTCTGCAGCTTCGTTTTTCAACTATACTTTTGAAGGAGGCCTCTAACAACTACCCTAACACTATCTTACAATAAAACATGACACAACTATGTTCTGAAAATATGCTGAATCACTGTATCGAAAGCACAAAATCTTTATCAGACAGCAAGGATAACTCTTCACGGCCCACATCATCAATACTTACAACTCTTCTTGCATGGTTCATAACCAAATCATCATAAATATTCCTCGCCATTCGTCCGTTCGCGAAATTTTCATTTTTATTTGTATTTGGTAATCTAAAAATACAATAAATGGCAATCAGAAATACAAAAAAGTAATTGCCAGCGCAAACCTTAAACAATACCCTATTAAGTGACTAAGCTTATAGGGAGGAAAGGAAGTGCTGACAA